>JBLHNX010000176.1:0-5985 GCA_047622125.1 Paracoccaceae bacterium
TCGGCAAGGGCAAAGGCCTCGCTCGCGGCGATGAATTCTTCGGCGGCACTGATCGTTTCGACCCAAAGGACATCTGCGCCGCCCGCTTTAAGGCCCTCGGCTTGTTCGTGAAACATTTCAACCGCGCGTTCGTGGGTGAGGGTGCCCATCGGCGACATGATCTCGCCGGTTGGGCCGACCGAACCGGCGACGACGACTGGACGCCCTGCTTTATCGGCAACCTCACGGCCGATTTCGGCGGCCATGCGATTGAGGTCATGCACACGCCCTTCGGCGTTGTGCAGTTTAAGCCGCGAGGCATTGCCGCCAAAGCTGTTGGTCAGGAAGATGTCGCTTCCTGCGTCCACGGCACCCTTATACAACGCGGTAATGCGGTCGGGGTGTTCTTCATTCCACATTTCGGGCGCATCGCCCGACATCAGCCCCATGTTAAACAGGTTCGTGCCCGTCGCCCCATCGGCCAAAAGCCAGTCGCGCGTTTCAAGCAATCGGGAGAGAGCATTTGTCATGGTATCGGCCTGTCAGCTAAGGCGGGGGTGATCCCCATCCGGGAAGAATTGCAACTTGGCCATGACACGCGTGGCGGTGGTTTTCAATTGTATTTTCCGCTCGGTTGTCTTGAATGCGATAGCCCAGCGACTGCACGCGGTGGAGCGGCGGGGGGTGATGGATCGCGTAGGTCAGCGTCAAAGCCGCGCGCAGGACAGCCGGCCATGACGGCGCACAAAGGTAAAGCGGCACCCAGCGTGGTGCAAAGCTTTGCTTGAAGCGGGTCAGCCCCTGCGCGTGACGCGTCAGGTGGTCAGGCAATCCCATTGGCGCTGCGGCAAGGCTGAGCGATGAAACACCGGCACGCCTCGCGCCGTGAATGGCGGCGATGATCAGACTGTGCATGGTTCCGTCGGGCAGGTCGCCGCTATGACGCATCAGGTCAAGCGACCACGCTTTTGCACTGGTGCGAAACGTAACAAAAGCAATGTGTTGCCCGTCACGTTGCGCCAAGAAAACCTGCTGGCGCGCCAGTTCTTGCGGATCAAACCGGCCCATTGAAATGCCGTTTTCACCGCCGTGTTGCACGGCCCAGTCTTGGGCGATCTGGCGCATGGCGGTGATCGGCAAAACGGGTGTTTGCGTGATGCTGATCCCTGACGCTTCGGCGTGGCGCAGTTTGCGGCGCAATTGGCGGTGTTGTGGCCCGTCAAGCGCCCATATGGCAGGCGTAATCAGGGCCTCGGCCCCGGTACGCAGGGCCTTCCAACCATCGTGTTGTGCCAGACACGCCACCCGTGCATCGCATTTATATAGGACCGGTCGTCGCCCCAAGTGTCGCGCAATCTGGGCGACATCACGGTGTGACCCAGTGCCCCGTGCGGGGCCGATCGCGCAAGCATGTCCGGTGATGTTCTGGATCATCCAGCCATCGCCCCGATGGCCCCAAATGGTAGCGCCTTGCCGTGACAGGTCCCATTCAGGGTGCGGCGCGGTGTTCAAACTGCGCACAAGATCCATACCGCGCAACGGGGCCATGGCGCAGGGCGCAGGTCCGCGCGCAGGTCGCAACAGCGTGGCAAATGCAAGTACGGCAGGCAGGCCATAATAGATCATGCGAAACGCGACCAACGTCGCCAAGAGCGTGGCATCATCTACCATCGGCAGACAGGTCAACAGCGCAAGATCGAACGCACCAATGCCACCCGGCGCGTTGGACAATAGCCCCGCCCCAAGTGCGAGAAGATAGGCCGTAAAGAACAGCGCAGGCGGGGGAGCGATTCCGGCTGGAAACAGTACAAACAACGCGAGTGCCGCGCAGCTGGTATCTATCAGGCACCAGAACAACATGGCCCCAAGATCGCCAAAACCGGTGCGCGCGCCCGTTTTTCGCAGCATGAAAAACGTAGCAGTAACCGCAATCGCCATCAGTGCGGCCGCACCCGATAGGGTTTGCATCATTGTGCCTGGTAGGGGCAGGCCCGTAACGGCAACCATCGCGGCGGCAATCACGGCCCAAGCGGCCAGAAACGACAGGCTGACGAGCACCGAAATCTGCGTCGCCCGCCATAGCCCGATGCGCGGCAAACAGCGCCAGCGCACAAGCGCGCCTGTCAGGCTGCCAAAGCCAAGCGTTTGACCCAGCGCAATTGCACGTATGCCTGCGCGGCGCGCATCTATCGGTGCAACGTCCGTGCCCAGCATCCGGTGCACTCCCGCGTCATATTGCCCAACAGCGACGAAACTGGCGCAGGTGGCCACTGCCGACAGCGCCCATTGGCTTGGCGTGGTGGCGGCAACGGCGGCCCATAGATGGGTCATGTTGATCCCGTCGATCCGGCGCAACAACAACATGCCAAAGAAAACCAGCGCTGCCAGTGGTAGCAATCGCCCCAACAGGGCGAGCCGTCGGGCACCAATTGGGTGCGGGTGGAGCGTTGAAGTAACCTGCGATTGGGGCGGCATATTATCCCTGCACGGATGGCGCCGGAAACGCCGGCAATCCAATCAGCCCTAAGGGCGCGCCGTGAACGTCAGGTTAAGTGGCCCGCAAATAAAAACAGCGCGACGGGATATGCCCGCCGCGCTGCTGATTTTACCATAAGACCCGCGCATAACCGCGCAAGTTTATGAAAGTTCTAGATTTCTTGCACCAGTTGGGTTTTGGCCTGCGCCATGCACTCGGCCATTTTGGCACGAATCGTGGCCTCGTCTGCTTTGTCGCCGACATCGGCCGTCAGCTTACGAAAGACATCCTCGTGGCCGGCCTCTTCAAAGTCGGACTTGATCACTTCGCGCACATAGGCGTCGACGTCATCACCTGATTTGCCCAACAGTTCGGCGGCCCAAAGGCCCAAAAGTTTGTTGCAGCGGGCATCGGCCTTGAACTGCATTTCTGCATCATGGGCGAACTTTGCTTCAAAAGCGTTTTCGCGTTCGTCAAAGGTGGACATGGGTTGGACCTCTTGCTTGAAATGGCATTGCCTAAGATATGCCCCGCTGAACGCTTGCCCGCAAGGGGGGCTTGGCTTATGACGCGCCCTATGTCGCGCGCTGCCGCGTGCCCCGCCCTTGGGACACCGCCGCGACTGGTGGAGCAGAGCATGGCACGTCGCAAGCTGGTGTATGAAGGCAAGGCCAAGACCCTTTACGAGGGTCCCGAGCCCGGAACGCTGGTGCAATATTTCAAAGATGACGCCACTGCCGGAAACGGTGAAAAGAAGGACGTGATCGACGGCAAAGGTGTTCTAAACAACCGGCTGAGCGAGTTTTTCATGACCGGATTGGCCGCGATTGGCGTGCCAACCCATTTCATCCGACGCCTGAATATGCGCGAGCAACTGATCCGCGCCGTAGAGATTATCCCGCTTGAGGTGATCGTGCGTAATTACGCCGCGGGATCAATGGCGAAACGTCTCGGGATAGAAGAGGGCACGCAATTGCCCCGCCCGATTATCGAATTCAGCTACAAAGACGATTCTCTTGGTGACCCACTGGTGCCCGAAGAATATATCATGGCGTTCGGCTGGGCCAGCCAGCAGGAAATGGACGATATCGTCTCGCTTGCGTTGCGGGTGAACGATTTCATGTCTGGCGTCATGTTCGGGGTCGGCATCAAACTGGTCGATTTCAAAATCGAAGTCGGGCGCGTTTGGGAAGGTGATTTCCAACGCCTGATCGTCGCCGATGAAATCAGCCCCGATAGCTGTCGTTTGTGGGATATCGAGACCGGCAAAAAGCTGGATAAGGACGTATTTCGCCGCGATCTGGGCAGCCTAACAGATGCCTATACCGAAGTGGCCCGCCGTTTGGGCGTGTTGCCGACCAACACTGCAAGCATGCCAAAGCCGACACTGATTAACTGAGCGTCGGGTTTTGGATATTTTTGGCAAGATGAGATTGAGGGTTAGACCATGAAAGCACGGGTTCATGTGATGTTGAAAGACGGGGTTCTGGACCCGCAGGGTGCCGCTGTAAAACACGCGCTTGGGACGTTGGGATTTAGCGGCGTCGATGCTGTGCGACAGGGCAAGGTGATCGAGCTTGATCTGGCTGATGGGACGTCCGAGGCGGTTATCGGCGAGATGTGTGAAAAGCTGCTCGCCAATATGGTGATTGAAAGCTACCGCGTCGAGGTTTTGTGATGAAGGCTGGCGTTGTCGTCTTTCCGGGGTCCAACTGCGACCGTGATATGGCTGTGGCCCTGCGCAATGCTGGCGCGGATGTGCAGATGATCTGGCACAAGGATGCCGACCTGCCGCAAGGCCTTGATCTGGTGGCAATTCCTGGTGGCTTTTCGTTTGGGGATTACCTGCGCTGTGGTGCCATTGCCGCGCAATCGCCGATTTGTCGCGCTGTTGTTGGCCATGCGGAACGTGGCGGCTTTGTGCTGGGGGTTTGCAACGGTTTTCAGGTGCTGACCGAAACTGGGATTTTGCCCGGTGCGCTGCTACGCAACAACAATCTGAAATACATCTGCCGCACCATCGAACTGAAGGTAGCGACTGCCGATAGCGCTTTTACGCAAGACTATAAAGTTGGTGACAGCTTGCAGGTGCCAATTGCGCACCATGACGGTAACTATTTTGCCGATGCGGACACGGTGGCGCGTCTGGAAGGCGAAGACCGCGTGGCCTTTACCTATGGCGATAATCCGAACGGGTCGGTTGACGACATCGCAGGGGTGCTCAGCGCAAATCGCCGCGTCTTGGGGATGATGCCACATCCCGAGCGCGCCAGCGAGGCCGCCCATGGCGGCACCGATGGGGCGGCAATGTTTCGCGGATTGGTTGGGCAGTTCGTCGCGGCCTAGTTGCCCGCCTGCGGGCTGCCGCGTAAGCTGGTGCAATGGTGCAGAGTGATCAGAACACTAGCGCGCGCATTTCGCGTGGCAAGCGGGGGCAGCGGCTCGCGTTGTTGGGCCTGTGCCTGTTTGCGATCGGCGTCATTTACTTCACCAACCAACTGCTGACCAAGCGGTTCACCGAAACCACGCGCAACCGCGCCGAGGTGCGGCTGACGCTTTATTCTGCCAACCTGATCAGTGAGTTACAGCGCAATTCCATCGTGCCCCAGCTTTTGGCACGTGACCCTGCGTTAATTGGCGCGCTCAATTCGCGGGACTATTCGCTATCGACTCAACGCCTTTTGTCGTTTGTCGATGAAATTGGCGCGGCCTCGCTGGTGCTGTTTGATGTCGATGGGCGCACCGTGGCGGCGACAGACCGCAATCGTCTGGGCGAATCCCACCGCTCGGCGCAATATTTTATCGAAGCGCTGCGATCAAATGCCACCGTATTCAGCGTGCAGGAGCGCGAAAGCGGCGGCTTTTCGTTCACATATTCGCGCAAACTGGATGATGGCGGCGTGTTTCTTGGGGTGATCGCCGTCGAGGTTGATCTGGCCAAGTTGGAGCGCAGTTGGGCCGGTATCGCGGACGCGGTTTTCGTGACCGACAGCGAAGGAAAGATCATCCTTGCCACAGAAAACCGTTGGCGCGGCCTGAGCGAAGTCGAGGCATTGGAACGCCAAGACGCGCCGTCGGCGATTCAGCGCGCGCTTCAGGCGACCCAAGACTGGACCTCGCTGCCAATCGACGCCTATCTGCAAGGCGAAGGCGTGATGCGCCGCGAGACCCGCGTGCCGTTTCAGGGCTGGCGTATGATCAGCTTCACGACCTATGCCTCGGTGCGCGAACGGGTGAACAGCGTGCTAGCGCTTGAAATCATGGGGTTCGCTATACTGCTTGCGGGGTCGTTCTGGCTGTTGTCGCGCAAATCGGTCTTGCGGATGCGGGTTTTCCAACGTGAATCGGCTGAATTGCGTTTATTGAACCAGCGGTTGCAACGCGAGATTGCCGAGCGCGAGAAGGTCGAAAAGACCCTTGAGGTCGCCGAACAGACCCTTGCGCAGTCGTCAAAACTGGCGGCTTTGGGCGAAATGTCAGCCGCCGTCAGCCATGAATTGAACCAACCGCTTGCGGCGATGAAAACCTAT
>JBLHNX010000177.1:0-5941 GCA_047622125.1 Paracoccaceae bacterium
TCACCAGCGTATCACCGAACCGCGCCTTGAATTCATCAAAGCGCGAGCCGTCAACGATGCGCTTGATCACCTCGCGCACGTCATAGGGCGTGCGCAGATCGGCGGGAATTACATCAAACAGATCATCTATATCGTGTTTGGGCGGTTCAGACGTCTGGCATTTGACAGGTAAGGTATGGTCGCGCGAAAGGCTGGCGACCGCTTGGCGCGCCAAGGCCAAGGCATGCGCGTCATCCTCGGCCAGATAATCAGCCACACCGGACAGGCGCGTATGCACATCACCGCCGCCCAGATCCTCGGCGCTAACGACTTCGCCTGTCGCCGCCTTGACCAGCGGCGGACCAGCCAGAAAAATCGTTCCCTGATCGCGTACAATGATCGACACATCCGCCATCGCGGGAACGTATGCGCCCCCCGCCGTGCAAGAGCCCATCACGACGGCAATCTGCGCAATGCCCGCCGCCGACATCTGCGCCTGATTGTAAAAGATGCGCCCGAAATGGTCGCGGTCGGGGAAAACTTCGTCCTGATTGGGCAGGTTCGCCCCGCCGGAATCCACAAGATAGACACAAGGCAGATGACACTGCGCAGCGATTTCCTGCGCGCGCAGATGTTTTTTGACCGTCACAGGATAATAGGTGCCGCCCTTCACGGTAGCATCGTTGCAGACCACCATACAGTCCACGCCGCTGATCTTGCCGACACCGGCGATCACACCACCGCAAGGGGCCGCACCATCATACATGCCATGCCCCGCCGTCGCGCCAATTTCCAGAAACGGCGATCCTGCATCCAGCAAGTTCGCCACACGGTCTCGCGGCAACATCTTGCCCCGCGAAATATGACGCGCACGGGATTTTTCGCTGCCACCTTGCGCTGCGCTGCGGGCGACTTCGGCGATCTGCGCAAGGGCTGCTTCGTGGGCCGCGCTACTATCAGAGGTTTGCGTGGTCATTGCTGACACCCAACCGTTTGCCGGGACTGAGGTGTGAAAAAACGCGCTATTTTCACCCCATCGCCCCCATCATTTCACGCCCGACCAGCATCCGGCGGATTTCGCTGGTGCCCGCACCGATTTCCATCAGTTTGGCGTCACGGAACAAACGCGCGACAGGTGCGTCGTTCATAAACCCGGCACCACCCATCGCCTGAACTGCCTGATGCGCCTGCACCATCGCCTGCTCGGAGGCATAAAGGCAGCAAGCGGCGGCGTCTTGGCGCGTGACAGTGCCCGCATCGCAAGACGCAGCAACCGCATAAACATAGGCGCGCGCGGAATTGAGCGCGGTATACATATCAGCGATCTTGCCCTGCATCAGTTGAAATGACCCGATAGGTTGGCCAAACTGCTTGCGCTGCGCAAGATAGGGCATGATTTCATCCAGACAGGCGGCCATGATCCCTGTGCCGATCCCGGCAAGAACAACCCGCTCGTAATCAAGGCCGGACATCAGAACGCGCACGCCGCGGCCCTCCTCGCCCAGAACATTTTCAAACGGCACCTCGACGTCTTCGAAAATGAGTTCAGCGGTGTTTGACCCGCGCATGCCCAGCTTGTCGAAATGCGCCGACGTGCTGAAGCCTTTCATCGACTTCTCGACGATAAAGGCTGTGATCCCCTTGGCACCCGCACTTGGATCGGTCTTGGCGTAGACCACAAGCGTGTCAGCGTCCGGCCCATTGGTGATCCAGTATTTGTTGCCGTTCAGACGGTAATGATCGTTGCGCCGTTCCGCGCGCAGCGACATCGACACAACATCAGATCCCGCCCCTGCTTCGGACATGGCAAGTGCGCCCACATGTTCGCCCGAGATCAATCCCGGCAGATACTTGCGGCGCTGATCATCTGTGCCATTCAGCTTGATCTGGTTCACGCAGAGGTTGGAATGCGCCCCATACGATAGCGACACCGAGGCGCTGGCACGGGCAATTTCTTCGACAGCGATCGTATGCGCAAGATAGGACATGCCTGACCCACCCAGATCTTCGGAGACCGTGATCCCCAGCAGGCCCAGTTCGCCCATTTCGGTCCAAAGCGCCGCAGGGAAGGTGTTAGAAGCGTCGATTTCGGCAGCCAGCGGCTTGACGCGCTCTTGCGCCCAGCGGTGCACCATCTCGCGCAGGGCGTTGGTGTCCTCGCCCAAATCAAAGGTCATAGACGCAGTAAACATGGCGGGCCTCGCATTATTGAACGGTTGTTCAATAACTAAATTGCAAAGTGAGTCGGGTCAATGGCCTGCGATACTGCGCACGACGTCTTATGCGGCTTGGAAAACGGCGGCGACTTCGGCCCTGATGATCCCGGCGATCTGCGCGCAATCTGCAAGGCTGAACGTCAGCGGCAGGCGCATATCGACGATCCCCGCCAGCACGCGGTCACTTTTGGGCATCGGCGCGCTTGGAACATAGCGCCAGCTATCATACCGGCTGGTGAACCCCGCAGGTTCGGGCGCGCCGAACCATTTAAGTTCCACACCACGCGCCAGACAGCGTGCGATGACATCGCGCACGGCTTGGGGCGACCAGTCGAGCAGTAGAAACTGAAACGACGAGGCCACGAAATGTTCCGCCTTTGGGCGCGCAATCAGGGTCAGGCCCGGCGTGTCGGCAAGCCCCTTGTCCATCACGCCATAGCGCGCGTTCCAATTGTCTGCCTGTTCACCCAAACGGCGCAATTGCGGACGCAGGATTGCCGCGCGCAGGTTGTCCATGCGGCCCGACACATTGGGCGTGTCGTATTTGATATCCTTGAACACGTCGGGCGGCGGGGCTGCGCGGTGCCGTTCAAAAAGCATATAACTGCCCGATAGCATGATCGCGCGCGCCATACCGTCCGCATCATCGCTTACCAGCAATCCGCCCTCGCCAGAGTTCACGTGCTTATAGGTCTGGGTCGAATAACACCCGAAACACCCATGCCGCCCGCTTGGCACACCGTTCCAGCTTGCCCCCATCGTATGCGCGCAGTCTTCGATCACGGTTACACCTGCGCCATCACAAAGCGCCATCAGCGCATCCATGTCGCAAATATGCCCGCGCATATGGCTCAGCAACAGCACGCGGGCCTGATCAAGCTTGCCCGCAAGATCATCCAGATCAATCACCAACCCTTCGGTCACACCAACGAACACAGGCACCGCCCCAAGGCTGGCAATCGCGCCCGGCACAGGGGCCAGCGTAAAAGCATTGGTCAGCACCTTGTCTCCGGCTTTCACACCGCAGGCGCGCATGGCCGTGGTCATGGCATAACCGCCCGAAGCAACCGCGAGGCAGTATTTCGCACCCACTTGGGCGGCGAATTCTTCCTCAAGCAGGGCGGCCTCTGCCACCTCACCGGCGACAGTGTTGTAACGGTGCAGCCGCCCGTGTTGCATCACCGCCAGCGCCGCCGCGATCCCGTCATCGGGGATCGGCTCTTGCTGGGTGAAACTGCCTTTGAATATCTCGTTCATGCGCTGACTTTGCGGCGGGGTTTGGCGCGGGTCAATGGTCGCGATGTCGCAAACGGGCATGCGCGTTGTGGCCCGCAAGACAAAGCTGTCGTTATGACACCACTTGACCTGATCCATGACCTGCAATGGTCCGACCTGCCCGCCCCCATGCAGGCGCAAACGAAACTGGCGCTGCGCGATCTGATCGGCGTGGCGGCTGGCGGCATGGGAACGCGGCTTTCGGGCATTATCCGCGCTCATGCAGCATCAGAATTCGGCGGTGACCTGCCGATGCTGTTTGATGCCCGCACCGCAAGTGCGTCCGGCGTCGCCCTTGCCGCTGGTATGACGATTGATGCCTTGGACAGTCACGACGGCTTTAATCCGGCCAAAGGCCACATCGGCTGCCCGCTGTTGGCAGCAATGCTACCAGTCGCCCATGACGCAGGCACGCAGGGGCGCGAATTTCTTGCAACCCTCGCGATGGGCTATGAATTTGGCGCGCGCGCCGCGATGGCGCAACATGGCACTGTGCCCGATTATCACACATCCGGCAGCTGGGGCGCGGTTACAGCGGCGGCAGCTACGGCACGGCTGATGGGGTTGACGCGCGACCAAACCCGCCACGCATTGGGCATCGCCGAATACCACGGACCGCGCAGCCAGATGATGCGCTGCATCGATCACCCGACCATGCTGAAAGACGGATCGGGCTGGGGCGCGATGGCGGGCGTGTCTGCGGCGCGAATGGCCGCGCAGGGTTTCACGGGGGCGCCTGCGATCACCGTCGAAGATGCGCCGCAGTACTGGGCCGATCTGGGCACGCGCTGGTATGGGCTGGAGCAATACTACAAGCCCTACCCCGTTTGTCGCTGGGCCCAAGCCCCGATCGAAGGCGTTTTGGCCCTGCGCCGCGCGCACGGGTTGCAGGCCGACGATGTGGCCCAGATCACAGTCGAAACCTTTCACGAAGCGATCCGCCTTGCCACAGCGACGCCCCGGACCACCGAAGAAGCCCAGTATTCAACGTCGTTCCCCTGCGCCGTCGCGATGGTGCGTGGCGGCGTAACACCCAACGATATCAGCGACTCCGCGTTGAACGATCCGGTCGTGCTGCGCCTGTCGCAATCGCTGGTGATGATCGAAGACGATCACGCCAATGCAGCCTTTCCGCAAACCCGCCTCGCGCGGGTGGCACTAACCCTGACGGACGGGCGAAAACTGCAGGGCGAGTGGTGCCAACCGCGCTGGGATCACACAGCACCACCGACGCCGGATGAATTGGCGACCAAGTTTCACGATCTGGCTGATCCGGTCCTTGGCACACCGCGCGCCGCGGCGATAAGCATCGCAATCGACGGGCTGGACACCGCCCCGCTTGCAACCCTTACCGACCTGCTGTTTCAGCCAATCAACGACTGAACCACGCCGTGTAATTCATCGAAATGTCCGATCAGGCCCTCGGGTTTTAGATTGGCCACATCCATGCCGGTCGGACCGAACGTGACCAACACACAAGGCACCCCCGCCGCGCGGGCCGTGTGGCGATCTGTAATCGTATCGCCGATCAGGCAGCACTGCGCGGGATTACCCCCTGCACGGCGTGCGGCCTCAAAAAGCGGTTCGGGATCAGGCTTGCGCACAGGCAAGGTGTCGGCCCCGATCAGCGAAGCGAACTGATCCAGTATTCCCAGACGGGTCAGTAAGGTGCGCGCCAGCCCTTCGGGTTTATTGGTGCAAATGCCCACCGCATAACCGGCGGCTTTCAGGGCGGCGACCGACTCCATCGCGCGGGGATAAAGCGTCGTATGCACGTCGATATCTTTATCATAGGCCGCCAGCAGAATCGGATACTGGCGATCAATTTCATCCGCGCCATGGCTACCCGTGCGCGCAAACCCTTCGCGCAGCATCGCGCGGCCACCCCCGAACGCAATGGCTGCATCGCTTACCGGATCAAGCAGATCACCCAGACCCAAGGCCCGAAAGCAGGAATTCGCCGCCGCGATCAAATCGCCGCTGGTATCAGCCAATGTCCCATCAAGATCGAAAATAACGCTGCGCATGGTGCCTCCCTTGTGGTTTTGAGTCATCTGTAACGATGCGACACCTGTTGTGAAGCCCTAACCCTTGCGCTGCTTTTGGGGCGGGTTAGAAGGGGCGCAAAGAACAAGGACGCAAGTTATGGCAACGGCACTGATTATCCTCGCGGCGGGCATGGGCACGCGCATGAACAGCGAATTACCCAAAGTGCTGCACGCCATCGCCGGAGCACCAATGTTGATCCACGCGATGAAGTCCGGCGCGAGCCTTGATCCAGAGCGCACCGTAATCGTGGCAGGCCACGGTGCCAAGGCTGTTGGCAAGGTAGCACAAGACTGGGACGACCGCGCCGAGGTTGTGTTACAGGCCGAACAGTTGGGCACGGGGCACGGCGTGGCACAGGCCAGCGGCGCACTGTCCGATTTCAGCGGTGACGCCTTTGTCCTTTATGGTGACACGCCCTTTAT
>JBLHNX010000178.1:0-5940 GCA_047622125.1 Paracoccaceae bacterium
GCAATCACCAACCCGGGCACGATCTTGTCGCAGACCCCAAGGTAGGCGGCGGCGTCAAACACGTTGTGGGACAAGCCAACGGCCGCAGCCAGTGCAATCACGTCACGTGAAAACAGCGACAGCTCCATGCCGGTCTGACCCTGCGTGACACCATCACACATGGCAGGCACACCGCCTGCGACTTGGGCCGTGGCCCCAACGGCGCGGGCTGCATCGCGAATGATGTCGGGGTATTTTTCAAACGGCTGATGGGCGGACAGCATGTCGTTATAGGCGGTGATGATCCCAAGGTTGGGCGCGCTATCACCCACCAGTGTGTCTTTGTCTTTCCCCATCGCGGCATAGGCGTGGGCCTGATTGCCACAGGTCATATGCGAGCGGCGTGGCCCCTCGGCAGCGGCTGCCGCCATACGATCAAGGTATGTGGCGCGCGGGCCTGCGCTGCGCGCGATGATGCGGTCGGTGACAGCTTTGACAGTTGGATGAATGGCCATGGTGATCTTTCTGTGGTCGCGAAGGATTTGTTTGTTATGAAGCTCCTAACATGGAAAGTTAGCGCTAACAATGGACGTTTTGCGCTGTTGCTGGGCCGGGGCTGCACAACAAAGCCCTGTCAAAACCCTGAAAGCGTCGCGGTTGTGTCCCATTTTTGCCGGATTCTAAGACGAGGTTAACAGCAATATATTGAGTACAAACCGCACTAGGGCTCGATGCCCGGAGGTAAACGAAATGAAAATGTTCAAGCTGATGATTTTGGGCGCACTGGCACTTGGTGTTGCAGGATGCGCGGATATGGAAACGGTATCGCGGAATGCGCCGCTTGATGCGCCGCAACTTTCCAGCGTGATGGTGCAGGAGCAACGCAGCTATTCCGTACAGGACGTGCGCTTCTTGGTTCCCACCGACATGCGTATTTCGGAGGCGAACAGCTTTTTTCCAATCGCCGACATCGTGTGGCGGGGTGATCCATTTGGCAATCGCCGCGAACAGATCGGTGCGATCTTCCATAGCTCGATTGCCGCGGCGTCTGCTGATCTGACTGGCGATACTGCCGTGATCGTCGAGGTTACGCTGCGCCGGTTTCATTCTCTGACCGAACGCACACGTTATTCTGTGGGCGGGACGCACTCTATTAAATTCGACTTCACGATCCTTGATGCAGAAACGGGTGCGGTCATCGAAGGCCCACAAGAAGTGCACACTGATCTGGCTGCATTGGGCGGCCGCGCTGCGGTTCACGCTGACCAGACTGGCCAAAGTCAGAAGGTACGCATCACGGCACATCTGACGCAGGTATTCACCGATCTGTTGTCAGGCCCCGTGGGGGAGTTCCCCGAGGAAGCTGGCAACAGTTAAGCCCTCTTTCATAGATCAAACGAACAGGGTAGGAGGGCTGCATGACGCATCCCTCCTTTCCGCCTGTCCGCCTCCTTGCCAAAGCCAACGCACGCGCTGTGCGTCATGGCTTTCCTTGGGTTTATGCAAACGAAGTCGTGCTTGATCGCCGCACCAAAGGCATGGATGGCGGCACCGTCACCGTGCTGGAAGATGCCGAGCGGCGCCCCATGGGCGTTGTCGCGGTCAATCCCGCATCGCGAATTATCTTTCGCATGCTCGATCAAAACCCCGAAGCGGTGATTGATCAGGCGTGGTTTGAGGCGAAATTGACGCGCGCTTTAGCCCATCGCGAACGTCTGTATGACGCGCCGTTCTATCGCCTTGTTCATGCGGAATCAGACGGGTTGCCCGGTGTTGTGATTGACCGCTTTGGTGACACGGCCGTGGTGCAGCCCAATGCGGCATGGGCCGAAGTGCTGATTGAACCGCTGGCCGCCGCCTTAGCGAAAGTCACGGGTGTGACGACAATTATTAAGAACGGCACCGGCCGCGCGCGCTCTCTTGAAGGGCTGACCGAGGAAACAACAGTGTTGCTTGGCAGTGCCCCGACTGCGGCGATCCCTGTGCCGATGAATGGCGCGACTTATATGGCCGACGTCATGGGCGGGCAGAAAACAGGACTGTTCTTTGATCAACGCCCCAACCATGCTTTTGTGGCGTCTTTGTCGCGCGGGTCGCGGGTGCTGGATATGTTTTCTCATGTGGGTGGCTTTTCGCTGGCGGCTTTGGCCAATGGTGCTGCGTCCGCGCTGGCTGTTGACGGGTCCGCGCCTGCGTTGGAATTGGCACAGGCTGGGGCCGTCGCATCCGGGGTGGCTGACAAATTTGAAACGCGCCAAGGCGATGCCTTTGATGTGCTGACCCAGTTGGGCGAAGAGGGCGCGAAGTTTGACATTGTCATCTGTGATCCGCCTGCCTTTGCGCCCTCGAAAAATTCGCTCGAAGCCGGATTGCGCGCTTATGAACGTGTGGCCCGTTTGGCGGCACCCTTGGTGTCTGACGGCGGCTATCTGATGCTGTGCTCGTGTTCGCACGCCGCGGACCTGACCAAGTTCCGCAATTCATCTGCGCGCGGGATTGGCCGTGGTGGTCGCCGCGGGCAGATCATCCACACGGGCTCGGCTGGGCCGGATCATCCGCTGGTGCCGCAACTGGCCGAAAGTGGCTACCTCAAGGCGCTGACATTCAGATTGTGAGGGGTCGGCTGTGAGGGTGATGATCGACGCTTGCGTGCTCTATCCGACGGTTATGCGCGAGGTAATCTTGGGCGTGGCGGCAACAGGGTTGTTTCAAGCCCGCTGGTCGGACCGCATTTTGGAAGAATGGGCGCGTGCTGCGCGCAAGATCGGCCCTGATGGCGAGACCATTGCGCGCGGTGAAATATCGTTGATTTCCAGTCGCTTCAAAGACGCAGTTGTTCCAAAACATCAGGGACTAGAGGCACGTTTGTGGCTGCCTGACAGGTCGGATATTCATGTCTTGGCGGCGGCGATCAGCGGATCTTGTGATAGCATTCTGACCATGAACGCCAAAGATTTCCCACGAAATATACTTGAAGAAGAAGGTCTAACCCGCTGTGATCCCGACGGTTTTCTGCGTGACTTGCTGGAAGATCGCCCCGATCTGGTGACACCTGTTGCTGACACTGTGTTGGCCGAGGCGCGGCGCCTATCGGGCGCTGACTGGACCATGCGTGCCTTGATGAAAAAAGCGCGCTTGCCGCGTTTTGGCAAGGCACTTACGGCTTAACCCACTTGGCCTCGTTTGCCTCGATTGCGGCTATCCGTTCGGCGGTTTTGGGATGGCTCATCAACCACGCCGCCTGCTTGGCCCCGCGTGCACCCGTCAGGGTTTCCAGCTTGTGAAACAATGACTTCTGCGGCGATGTTCCGATGCCGGATTTAACCAACAAGGCGCTGGCATAGGCGTCGGCCTCGTATTCGTCCTTGCGCGAAATGCGCGCGGCAAGCAGAGTCATCAGCCCGTTGGCGATGAACGGTCCGACAAATGGCACGAAGCGCCCGATCACCATCATCAGTGCAGTGCGCATGGCGTTTTGACCCGAAAAATCAATCATTCGGCGGCGCGCGTGCCCCAGCGCCACATGGCCCAATTCGTGGGCGATCACGCTGGCCATTTCCTCGCCGGTAACTTCGCCCGCGCGGTATTTGTTAAAAAATCCCCGCGTGATGAAAATGCGCCCGTCAGGTGCCGCCAGCCCGTTTACCGGCTCAATCTCGTAGATATGCACCTTGATGCGCGCCAAACCAAGTGCCGCCGCCATCTGGTCCATCAGCTTTTTGAGCGCAGGATCGGCCAGTTCAGTTGACTTGCTGTCCAGCTCGCGCGCGGTGCGCCAGGCGGAAAAGCGATACATCGCAAGGCCATAAACGACAGCTAAAAGGATAGGGGTGAATTTCAACATGACATAGATATGGGGCGCCGACCCGCAACAGGCAAGGCGCTAAGTGTTGGCAGATTTCCGGCTCACGCGCAGCAACCACCAGCCGATCGCCAAGACTGCGACAAATGCTGTGATCAACCCGCTGACATTGCCCAACAGGCTGGCGAGGGCCGAAACATTATCGGCAAAACCATAGCCCAGCCCGACATAAAGACTGACCCACACGATTTCACCAGCCATGCCCCAAATGGCAAATCGAAACCAAGAATAGCGCGACAATCCGCAGACGTAGTTCATGTAAGGCCCAAGCGGGGCCACAAGCCAGCACGAGAAAAAGATGCTAGGGCCACCGCGACGTTCAAGGAAATCCGCGCTTTTGGCGTGCAATGCTGCACGTTTTGGATTGGCGTGCAGCCAGCCATCTGCGCGATCGCCCAGTTTGCGCGCAATCCAATACCCGCTGTTGTCGCCCAGAACCGCGCCGGTAAAGGCAGCGCTGGCAACAGCACTCAGGATCAGATCCCCGGTTGCGGCAAATCCACCTGATGCGAGCATCAGCAATGACGACGGTACAGGCAATGCAAGGCAGCTAAGGAAGGTGACGATAAACACGACGATGACGCCATAATCCGCGACCAGTGCTAGAACGGCCTCAGTCATTTCGACGCGCGTCCAACGCGGCGCGCCATAGGGCGGCGGCGGTATCGACGCGGGCCTGAAGATCGGTCAGCGAGACGCCATTCTCCACCGCGATTTTATCAAGCGACATCCGGCGCGGTGGGGCATCGGCCGCAAGGAACAGGGCAGGGCCAACAACCTCGGGCGGGATATCATAGGACATGGCGACGTAACGCGGTGTCATCCACCCCTCAAGCGTCTGATCGCGGTGAACGGGGTCCATCCAGTAAAGTGTGCTGGTGATTGTGCGAAAGGCGAAGAACCCAAGCACCCCAAGCACAAGCACAAATGCAATCAGCCCGAGCCGGTGCCGCGCCCAAAGAAACCGCAGCCGTCCTAGCATTGCAGCAGCCCCGTGCCGTGGCGCGACAGGCGTTCGCAACCGGTGTTCGTGACCAAAACCGAATGGCCAATGGTCATAGCAGCGCCGCTATCGCTATCCATCAGGATCATGTGCAGGAAAAACACCTGTCCGACTTGCATCAGTAATGGATTCCCTTCGTAAAACATCGGGAAATCCACCCATATCGGATTATAAACCGCGCCCATACCATAACCGCAGGCTTGCAGGCGTGCATGGCTTAACCCGTTGGCATCAAATACTTTTGCATGGGCGGTATAGACATCACCCATCCGCGCTCCTGGCATGATTGCAGCCTCGCAAGCGACGATTGCGTCTTCACAGGCTGCGTGCATGCGGATGTGTGCGTCGCTGGGCGGGCCGATGATAATCGTGCGCATCATCGCCGCGTGATAGCGGGCATAAGCACCGGACCATTCAAGTGTCAGCTGGTCGTTTGGATCAAGATGGCGGCGACCGGAATAATAGCGGCACAGCAGCGCCCCTTCGCCCGACCCGATGATGAATTCGTTGCCCGCGTAATCGCCCCCGCCCTTAAAAACTGCACCCTGCATGGCCGCAAGAATTTCACCTTCAAATGCGCCGGCGCGGGTGGTCGCAATGGCGGCATCCAGCGCATCATCCGACAGGGCGGCGGCACGGCGGTGCATCGCAATTTCGGCAGGGGATTTAGATCGGCGAAGGGTGCGGATCAGATCGCTGGCATCAACCAGTTCAGGGATCGCAGCGCGCAAAAGCTGACCGTTGAAATCCGTCAGGCCCGCGGTTTGGCTTTCAAAGCCTATTGCGCCGCGCACCCCCAGATCGGTCAGCAGTTTCGCGAGATCACGGGCAGGATCGCAGCCTTCGAATTCGGGCCAAATGTGGATGTGATCATCGGGCAGGGTCGATGTATAGCGTGCTTGGCGCAGGTCCGGCATGCGTGTCAGCAGGTGAATATCGCCGCGCGCCGTCAGGACCATCGCCTGAAACATAGCAAAGCCGAATGTGTCGTATCCGGTCAGCCAAAGATGGCTTTCGGGCGCGAACATCAGCAAGGCATCAAGCCCCGCGTCCTGCACGGCCTTGGTGGCGCTGGACTGGCGGGCGGCGAATTCGG
>JBLHNX010000179.1:0-5912 GCA_047622125.1 Paracoccaceae bacterium
TCCCAATCTTCGAGGGTCACAACGACGTTGGGGATCAGGTCAGGCACGTAGGACGTGCCAGCCTTGTTCTGGACGGACCGCAACAGCATCTCGCCGATGGGCAGCACAAAACTGATAAGGATGAACAGCAACAGCGGCGCGATTAGCAACAGCGCGCGGATCTTTTGCGCACGTAGCGCCCTGTTCAAGCTTTGCTTAAGTGGCGTGCCATCGGCGGCAAGCACGAGTCCATTTGCATCGGTGTGGGTCTCGGCCATTTGGTTCCCCTGTCGGTCTTGGCGCGCCGTGGTCGGCGTCATTCATTGACTTGTCTTAGGCAAAACGCAGATGCGGCTTACCAAATGCAAGGATGGCGAGGGGCCGCAAAGCCCCCCGCCGAATTTAGATTACTGCAGCAACCATGCCTGGAACTGTGCGTCCAGATCATCGCGGTAGCTTGCCCACCAGTTGTAGTTGAACAGGAAGGTGTTCACAGCGTTCGCTGGATCGGTTGGCATATGTGGTGCCATAGCGATACCCAGCTCGGCGTGATTGCCAACCAGCGGTGCCGACGACAGACGTGCAGGACCGTACGAGATGTACGCAGCCTGATCAGCAAGACGCTGGGTGTCTGTTGCAAAGTAGACAAAGTCCAACGCACGGGCTTCGCGCTCTGGCGACAGACCGGCAGGAATGATCCAACCGTCAAGGTCAAACATCTGCCAATCCCAAAGCATGCCGATCGGCTGGCCTTGCTCTGCAATCGCAGCAAACAGACGACCGTTATAGGTCGAGCCCATTACGACTTCGCCATCAGCCAAAAGCTGTGGAGTTTCTGCACCAGCGGACCACCAAACAGTGGAGTCCTTGATGGTATCGAGCTTGGCAAATGCACGTGCAACGCCTTCGTCGGTTTCCAGCGCGTCATAGACGTCACCGATATCGACGCCGTCACAGATCAGGGCCCACTCGAGGTTACCGATTGGACGCTTTTCAAGTGCACGCTGGCCTGGGAATGCTTCCAGGTCAAAGATGTCACAGACGCTTGTCGGCTGGTCGATCAGGTCGGTGCGATAACCAAAGGTCGTCGAGTAAACGATCTGTGGGATAAAGCAGTCGCTGACGATCAGGTCGCCAAAGTCTTCGGACGCCGGTGTGCCATCGGGCGCAGGCGCCAGCATGGTGTCGGGGTCGATTTCCAGTGCAAGACCTTCGTCGCACAGGCGCATGGCGTCTGCGGCAACAACGTCGACCACATCCCATGTGACGTTGCCCGCTTCGGACATCGCACGCAGCTTGGTCACAGCTTCGCCCGAGCTTTCGTCAGTGATGATCGACAAACCATCGTTCATCGCGATGTAGGGTGTGAAATAGGCGTTGGTTTGGCTCGCCTGATAGGCACCGCCCCAGCTGACGATAGTCATTTCGCTAGCCATGTGTGCGTCGGCGAATGCCGCGCCACTGGCTACTGTCAATGCAGTCGTAGCCATAAGTGCTTTGGTGAATTTCATTATATTCTCCCGTTAGTTAACCCGGTTAAATCGTGTCGGGGACGCCTCCGGGCGGCGGCTTCCCCGTATCTTCGCGCGTGGACTTAGGCGTCCAGCGCGCGACAATCTTGTGGCAACCAGCCGATATCGATCTTGGTGCCGGGTGTCAGGCGCACCTGATCAGGCGCGTTGCGTGTCTTGATGACAAAATCATCCATGCCCGCGACCCGCAAACGTGTGCGGAAAATGTCACCCATATAGACAAACTCAAGGACTTCGGCCTTGAGGGTGTGCGCATTCTCTTGCAAACGCGATTTATCAATCTCGACCCGTTCAGGGCGGATAGACACCTTGGTGCGCTCGCCGACCTTGGTCACGTTCACCGGTTTGGCATCGATGAGGTCGCCGCTGTCCAGCTTGACCATGCAGGTATCGCCCTTAATCTCGGCGATGACGCCTTCCATGGTGTTATTCTCACCGATGAATTGCGCAACAAAGCTGTTTTCGGGTTCTTCATACAGTTTGTCTGGCGCGGCCAATTGCTGAATGCGGCCATCGTCAAACACGGCAACGCGGTCCGACATGGTCAGCGCCTCGGTTTGGTCGTGGGTCACATAGACCACGGTAATGCCAAGACGGTGCGCCAGATGGGTGATTTCAAACTGCAAGGTTTCGCGCAACTGTTTGTCCAGCGCGCCAAGCGGTTCATCCATCAACACCAGTTCGGGTTCAAATACCAATGCGCGGGCCAATGCGATCCGCTGTTGCTGACCACCGGACAATTGCGCAGGGCGACGGCCCGCAAAGGACCCCATCTGCACCATATCCAGCGCGCGCTTGACCTTTTCTTCGCGATCCGATTTGCCGATTTTGCGCACTTCCAACGGAAACGCGAGGTTTTCACCAACCGTCATATGCGGGAAAAGGGCGTAGTTCTGGAACACCATGCCGATGCCGCGCTTATGCGGCGGGATGTTGTTGATCGATACACCATCAAGGCGAATATCGCCGTGAGTCGCTGTTTCAAACCCTGCAAGCATCATCAGGCAAGTTGTCTTGCCAGAGCCCGACGGCCCAAGCATCGTTAGAAACTCGCCCTTGGGCATTGAGAGGTTTAGATCTTTCACGACAAGCACTTCGCCGTCGTAGCTTTTCTGAACGCGATCGAATTCTACGAACGCATTTTCGGTTGTGCCATCGGCCAACGCGCATCTCCCCAGTTTTCGGCGGATTGGTCCACCTTGTCACCGCTAAGACAAACAAAGCCCATCCAACAATGCAACCGGAAACTCGAAATGCTTACACAATGAACATGAACGCAGGAAAAAAGCCTGTCGCGGATATGATTCCTCATCATAAAGGCGCACAAAAATGCATCAAACAGTGAAAAGTGCTGCAGTCCAAAATTTTTGGGGAGTCGTTTGTGGTGCGGTCGGAGGGACTCGAACCCTCACTCTTGTTACAGAACAGCGACCTCAACGCTGCGCGTCTACCAATTCCGCCACGACCGCAAGTCAGGGCTTATTGGCGGCTCAATAGCCAATGCCGCTGCACACCGCAAGAGGGCTTGGCGCATTTCGGACAGTCCGGGCCTCGCGCGGTTGCCAGACCCCCGTTGCGCGCATGATTAGGGTCTCCCCGCCGACAGCAATCGCACCCCAGCCGAGCGCCCCCAGTCCCTCAAAGAACACCGTATTCATAGTGCGTCCGGGCAGGAAATTCGCAAGTCCGGCAATCAGCAAACCATTCCAGTAAAGGCTGCGTAGTACTGCCCTGTGCGCCGCTATGCGTTTGGCAAATATATGCGGAATCCCCGTATAGACCGACCAGTAGGTCAACAGGGCAAAGCCATGGATCGGGCTGAACGGGCCGATCACCGCAAAATGCGATATGAACCGCGATGTCGTAGCCACGGTCAGCGTCGCGCTGATCCAGATATAGCCGGCGATCTTGTGTAGTCGGTCACGGCGCGTGCGATAAAGCACCACGGGACCAAGGGCGATGGACATCAGGGCGGCGATCACATGTATCTGGATTTGCAGCTATCTGGATTTGCAGCTGGGCATCGATCACGGGGGCGAGCGTCATGTCAGGTTCCTCGTTGGCAGTTTGCGTTTCATTGCCTATGTCTTGCCAGGACCCTTGCCCGCGACCCTCGCCAGATACGCAAATTCACAGGATGCTTACGTGAACGACACGACCCCGCATTCCACGCTTCGCCACTGGCGGACGCATCTCAACCATCCGGCAACGCTTGTTGTGCTGCTGGGGATTGCGTCGGTCCTGGCCATCGCGGGACCATTTGACGCCGAAGACCGTCTGCGCCTTGGTCCACGTTTCAATTATTGGCTGGTTACAGTTGGCGCGGCCTTTAGCGCGCGATACCTGTCGGCCAATCTGGTGCAGCGCCACCTTGCTCCGCGTCTGTCGCGGGTGATGCATGTGCTGGTCGGTGGGGTCGCAACAGGCTCGGCGGTTCTCTTGGTTGTGCTGGGCATCAACTTTGCAACGCTCCGCTTTTGGCCCACCGGCCCCGACCTGCCGTTGTTCCTGTTCAACATCTTTGCCATCGCGGTGATCATCACGCTCGTGCTGCAATCCATTGACCGGCAGCTGCAACCTGCGAGCACGCAGACCACGCCCCTGCTGGATCGGCTGCCGCTAGATAAGCGCGGCCCGCTCGTGGCCCTGACAGTCGAGGATCATTACGACCGCATCCCCACCACCAAGGGTCAAAATATCGCCTTGATGCGCCTGCGTGATGCCATCAAAGAAGTCGTCGCGACGGGCGGCATGCAGGTGCACCGCGCGCATTGGGTGGCCAAGCCGCGCATGACCAGCGCATCCCGGACCGGTGATCGCGCGATCCTGCCAATGACCGTCGGGCGAGACATCCCCGTCAGCCGGCGTTATGTTCCGGCAATCAAGGAGGCGGGGCTGCTGCCCCGATAGCGCATGGTTGAATGGATTACATCCACAGGCCTTACTGGTTACGACGATGCCGTGGCCTTTATGGAGGCCCGCGCCGAAAGCATTGCCAAGGGCGAAGCCGAGGAATGCATCTGGCTGGTCGAGCACCCACCGCTTTACTCCGCTGGCACCAGCGCAAAGCCCGCAGATCTAACCGACCCTGACCGCTTTCCGGTGCACATCAGCAAACGTGGCGGGCAATACACTTATCACGGGCCGGGGCAGCGGGTCGCTTATGTAATGCTTAACGTGGCGCAGCGGGGCCGCGACGTGCGCTGTTTTGTGCGCGACCTTGAGGCCTGGATTATCGCCGCGCTTGGCGAATTCAACGTGAAGGGTGAAATCCGCGCAGGCCGCGTGGGTGTCTGGGTTGTGCGGGATGACAAACCGCTGACCGCGTTGGGCCAACCCCAAGAAGACAAAGTCGCCGCCCTTGGCATCCGCCTGCGCAAATGGGTTAGCTTTCACGGGCTATCGATCAATGTCGAACCGGACTTAAGCCACTTCAGCGGCATCGTCCCCTGCGGCATCACCGAACACGGCGTCACATCGCTCGTCGATCTGGGCTTACCCGTGACGATGGATGACGTCGACGTGGCCCTGCGCAAGACGTTTGAGGGAAGTGTCACCAAAAGAACGATGGACAAAGAAAGCGCCGATGCCCAACTGTTGTGACTGAAGCGTCCGCGCCTGATGGTGGGTGCGCCTTGGGTTGGGGCGAAACCCTAATTAGGAACGAATTTTATGACCATCAAACTGACAGTTGCTCTGTTCATCAGTACAATTGCATCAACAGCAGCAAACGCCCAATTCGAAGAGGGAACATACTATAACCAACCGCTCGAAGGTGTTTATTCACAAAATTGATGGGTCGAAAACATCTATTATAATGACCACCGTTTCTATTCGGTAGATATCAAAGGCGACGGAAAACTGGGCGACTTTTCAGGCAATCTGGCCATTCGCTGCGACTCTCCTGTGACGTGGGAGTGGGGGCCAATTGATCAAACGCTATTCCTGGACGAGCAGGCAGTCCCTAAAGAAGCACTTTTCGCATTGACCGCTTACGTATGTCGCGACGAGTAGATTGAAGTGCCCCTAGATTTGTAGACGCTTTGCGTGGTAATTTTGGAACGCACATCATCCCCAGCTTGGAAAGCTGGCGTGCAAATCCGAATTAACTACCTACTTACAATGACATAACCAAATGCCAGGCAACAATTTGTAGGTCATCTGTCGGAAATGAATTTCTGGAGCGGGTGGGGGGAACCCAACTAGCCTTTCATTACATTTCAAAAGGGCCTATTTTGCTTATATTTTATAGGTATTTGCGCTTCACACTTGTTCATAGCCTTTCATTCCCTTACATCGCAGAACATAGTTAAGGGCAGAATTAAGGGCGGTTGAACATGCCACCACGTGCAAAAGAGCTTACACCAACACAGATCAAGGGCTTAAAGCATCCCGGCGGCA
>JBLHNX010000180.1:0-5867 GCA_047622125.1 Paracoccaceae bacterium
GTAAACCCGTGATGGAGGGTAAGGCGGTCCTGTTCAAACGTTTTGCCGATGTGAACTCGATCGACATCGAATTGGACACCGAAGACCCTGATGCGTTCTGCAATGCCGTGCGCCTGATGGGCCCGACATTTGGCGGCATCAACCTCGAAGACATCAAAGCGCCTGAATGTTTCATCATCGAACAGCGCTTGAAAGAGGAAATGGATATCCCCGTTTTCCACGATGATCAGCACGGTACGGCAGTGATATGCGCGGCGGGTCTTATCAACGCGCTACATTTGTCGGGCAAAAAAATCGAAGATGTGCGGATCGTTGTCAACGGTGCGGGTGCCGCCGGTATCGCTTGTATCGAACTCATCAAATCCATGGGCGCGCGCCACGACAATTGCATCCTGTGCGACACCAAAGGCGCGATTTATCAGGGCCGCACCGAAGGCATGAACCAGTGGAAATCTGCCCATGCCGCCAAGACGGACGCGCGCACATTAGAAGACGCAATGATTGGCGCGGATGTGTTTCTTGGCGTTTCTGTCAAAGGTGCTGTGACTCCTGATATGGTGCAAAGCATGGCCGACAATCCGGTCATATTTGCCATGGCAAACCCCGACCCCGAGATCACGCCAGAAGACGCGCATGCCGTGCGTGTTGACGCGATCGTTGCAACTGGGCGCAGTGATTATCCAAATCAGGTGAACAACGTCCTTGGTTTCCCATACCTTTTCCGCGGCGCGCTTGATATCCACGCCCGCGCGATCAACGACGAGATGAAGATCGCCTGCGCGCAAGCGCTTGCTGATCTTGCCCGCGAAGATGTGCCTGATGAAGTTGCCGTTGCCTATGGCCGCAAGCTCGCGTTTGGGCGTGATTACATTATCCCAACGCCGTTTGACCCGCGTCTTATCCACCGTATTCCGCCAGCTGTGGCGCGCGCGGGCATGGATACGGGCGTTGCCCGCCGTCCGATTGTGGACATGGAAGGTTACGAGCTTTCATTGAAATCACGGATGGATCCAACCGCGTCTATCCTGCGCGGCATCCATGCCCGCGCCAAAGCGGCCCAATCCACCGTTGTTTTTGCCGAAGGCGACGATCCGCGCGTGCTGCGCGCCGCGGTGCTTTATCAGCGCTCCGGTCTTGGTCGCGCCTTGGTTGTCGGTCGCGAAGCAGACGTGAAGGAAAAGCTCACGATTGAAGGCCTTGCTGACGCTGTGCGCGAATTGCACGTCGTCAATGCCGCCAACACACCCCACCTTGAAACCTACAAGACCTTCCTGCACGAGCGGCTACAGCGCAAAGGCCATGACCGCCAAGACATCCACCGACTGGCAGCGCGCGACCGGCATGTCTTTGCAGCGCTTATGTTGGCGCATGGGCATGCTGACGGCATGGTCACAGGTGTGACCCGAAAATCCGCGCATGTGCTTGAATTGATCAACCATGTTTTTGACGCACAACCAAAAGATGGTGCTGCCGGCATTTCCGCGATCCTGCACAAGGGCAAAATCGTCTTGATCGGCGACACGCTGGTGCATGAATGGCCCGACGAACACGATCTGGCCGATATTGCCGAACGCGGCGCATCGGTCGCGCGTGAACTTGGGCTTGAACCGCGCGTTGCTTTCGTCAGCTTTTCGACGTTCGGCTATCCTGTGTCAGAACGCGCTGAAAAGATGCATCAGGCACCGGCGGTTCTGGACAAACGTGGCGTTGATTTCGAATACGAGGGCGAGATGGCCGTTGATGTGGCCCTAAACCCCCGCGCCCGTGAAGCCTATCCATTTTCGCGACTGACCGGACCGGCCAATGTGCTGATCGTTCCTGCGCGACACTCCTCATCAATCTCGGTGAAGCTGATGCAGGAAATGGCGGGTGCGACAGTGATCGGCCCGATCCTTAGCGGGATCGACAAGCCGGTTCAGATTTGCTCGACGGTTGCGACGGTCAACGACATTCTAAATATGGCCGTTATCGCCGCCTGCAAAGTAAGCTAACTATGGCGATCTGGAACCTTGGCTCGATCAACGTCGATATCGTCTATTCTGTGCCGCATATTCCCGCGCCGGGCGAAACGCTGGCCTCAACAGGGCGCGACACCTTTTTAGGAGGTAAGGGCGCGAATATGTCGGTCGCCGCCGCGCGTGCCGCTGCCCGTATAAACCATATTGGCGCGGTTGGTGCTGACGGACGCTGGACGGTCGAACGGTTGCTCGAATATGGCGTCGATACCCGCTACATCACCGAAGTTGATGCCGAAACGGCGCAGGCTATCATCATGGTCGATCCGCAGGGCGAAAACGCGATCGTCCTTCACCCAAGCGCGAACCATCAAATTCCACTCGCCACGCTCGAAGGGGCGTTGTCCGAAGCCCAAACAGGTGACTGGCTGGTGTTTCAGAACGAAACAAACCTACAGCAGGTTGCCGCAAGAATCGGTCGCAAGATGGGCCTGCGCGTGGCCTACGCCGCCGCCCCATTTTCAGCCCAAGCCGTGCAGCGCGTTCTTGAAAACCTTGATTTTTTGATCCTGAACAAGGTCGAGGCTGAACAATTGCACGCCGCGACAGGAAAAGCCCCGCAAGACCTTGGCGTGGCTGATGTGATTGTCACGCTTGGTGGCGATGGCGCAAAATGGTTCGGCGCAAAGGGCGAAGTAGATATTCCCGCAATACCTGTAACACCCGTCGACACAACTGGCGCGGGCGATACGTTCACCGGATATGTGCTTGCCGGGTTGGATCGCGGCCTCCCGATGGAGCAGGCTTTGGCGCTTGCCTCAAAGGCAGGCGCGCTCATGGTCACGCGCCACGGGACCGCCGACGTCATTCCTGATCTGGCAGAAGTGCAGGCCTTTAGGCCCTAGTTCGCGAACGGTGCTGCGCTGCCCCAAAGTGCGCGTACCCGTGCGTCACGACCACAGGCCTCGCGGTAGAATTTATAGGCATCTGCTTGGGACTTGGGTCCACCACGTGTCAGAATTGTTCGTGTGCCGCGATAATAGTCCTGATGGTAATCCTCGGCGGCATAAAACGGCGCCGATGCCAAGATCGGCGTCACAATCTGGCGACCAAGGTCGGCCTGGGCTTGGGCAATCGCTTGCTGCGCGATCTGCTGTTGGGCCTGATTAGAGACGAAAACCGCTGTGCGATAGCTATCGCCACGATCGCAGAACTGCCCGCCGGCATCCGTTGGATCGACAGACCGGAAAAAGCTGTGAAGAAGCTGCGCATAAGACACGCGGTCGGCGTCAAATGTAATCTCGACCACTTCATAGTGACCGGTTCCGCCGCGCGTAACCTGTCGATACGTGGGATTAGCAGTCGTGCCGCCGGAAAAACCCGATTCAACCTCGATCACACCCTGCACTTTTTCAAAATCGGCCTCGATACACCAAAAGCAGCCGCCAGCAAGGACAGTCGTTTGAATATCACGCGCCTGAGCGGGGGCGCTTTGCAGGACAAATCCCAGCAGGATTGCGAATGATAGAACGGCAGATTTAATGTTGCGTGAGCGGCGGGTCATGGCGGTCTCCTTTTCCATATACTGCGCGACCTGACCCCTTACAGCAATTCACCGCGGCGTGAGCTCACGCGCGTTTTACCCATTGGAACATTTGCCGCCCTGTCCTAGCGTGCAAGAAAGCGACCGGAGGGCCTTATGCAAGACAGCGTCACCACCCATCAAGCCGAAGATGATCTGCGCAATCAGTCGATCCTTATCTATGTGGATGGTCAGCTGAAACCGCGCGCCGAGGCGACCGTCAGCGTTTATGATAGCGGCTTTATGTTGGGCGATGGTGTCTGGGAGGGCCTGCGCCTTTATGACGGCACTTGGGCATTTCTGGATGAACATATTGATCGATTATTTGAGGCTGCCAAGGCGATTGACCTTGATATCGGAATGGATCGCGCCGGCGTCATTTCCGCCTTGTTAGACACACAAAATGCCAACGAAATGACCACAGACGTGCATGCACGTCTGATGATCACACGCGGCGTTAAGGTCTTGCCGTTCCAGCATCCGTCGCTATCGCGGTCCGGCCCGACTTTCGTGATCATCATGGAACATTCGCGCCCGAAACTCCCCCGCCCGATCAGGCTTGCGACCGTGCCGCATATGCGTGGCCTGCCGATGACCCAAGATCCGAAACTAAACAGCCATTCAAAGCTCAACTGCATCCTCGCATGCATCGCCGCCGAAAAGGCTGGCGCAGACGAGGCGCTGATGCTCGACATCAATGGTTTTGTGAATACCACGAATGCCTGTAACTTTTTCATTGTCCGTAAGGGCGCGGTTTGGACCAGCACGGGTGACTACTGCATGAACGGAATCACCCGTCAAAAGGTGATCGACCTGTGCCGTGCCAACGATATTCCGGTGTTTGAACGCAACTTTTCGCTCGTGGATACATATGGCGCGGACGAAGCATTTTTGACGGGAACATTTGGCGCGCAGACGCCAGTCAGCGAACTGGACGGGCGCCAGATCGGCGCCGGCGAAATGGGGCCCGTCACGCAGCGCCTTCGCGACCTTTATAAAGGGCTGATCGCGCAGGAGACTGCCAGATGACAGCCATATCGTTTCCATACGCTTTCCATACGGATTCCATATCATGAAAATCGCCATGTGGTCCGGCCCCCGAAACCTGTCGACGGCGATGATGTATAGCTTTGGCGCACGTTCTGATTTCGCCGTTTGGGACGAGCCGTTCTATGCTGCATACCTGTCCCAATCTGGCGCAGATCACCCGATGCGGGACGAAATCATGGCGGCCCACGAAAGCGATCCGGCTATGGTGGCGGCCATGTGCTCCGGTTCGATTCCTGACGGAAAGCCGAACTTTTATATGAAACACATGGGGCTTCATATGCTTGATGGGTTTCCCATGGATTGGGCGCAGGATTGCATCAATGTTCACCTGATCCGCCACCCCGCCCGCGTGGTCGCCAGCTATGGTGCAAAACGTGACGAGGTCACGCTGGATGACATCGGTTTCCGCCAGCAGGTCGAGGTGTTTGATAAAGTTGGTGGCGTGGTGATCGACAGCCACGATATCCGTGATGATCCCGAGGGCATGTTGCGAAAACTTTGCGCCGTCGTCGATCTTCCGTTCGATCCAGCGATGCTGCATTGGCCATCCGGCGGGCATAAATCAGACGGCATTTGGGCCAGCCATTGGTACGGCGCCGTGCATCGGAGCACGGGTTTTGCGGGGGCCGAAGGGCCGCTGCCGGACCTAGATGGCGAGGCGGCGAAACTGGCAAATGACGCCTACGAATTCTACGCGCAGCTTTCGGCGCGAAAGATCAGCCCTTAAGCATCGTCATCAGTTTCATTGCCGCCGCAGGGTTTCCGCTCACCTTAAGTTTGCCCATCGCGACGCCGGTAATCGGGTTCAATTTTCCCTTGATCAGCTTGCCAAGGTTCTCGGTGGAAATCTTGATCGTGCAGTCGGCGTTAGCATCGGTTTGCGATACGCCTTCTGGCGTCAATAAAATCAAACCGTCAGGCCCACAATCGAATTTCAACCGGTCGGAAAACCCAACGGAATCAGAGCCTTTTTGCATAAGGCTGATAATTTGCTCGAAAGTCACGGGGCCGCCTCCTGTGTTGCCGATCAATGGCTATTGGGCAACCCCGTAGGGGTCAATGACGACCGTGCGTTACTTCAAACGACGGTCGCGTGCAGCCAACAATTTCAGGCGCAGCGCGTTCAGCTGGATAAAGCCGGCTGCGTCCTTCTGATCATATGCACCTGCGTCGTCTTCAAACGTCACATGTGCTTCGGAGTAAAGCGAATGATCCGACCAGCGGGCCACGCAAGTCGCAGAGCCTTTGTACAGCTTCAACCGTACAACACCCGTCACATG
>JBLHNX010000181.1:0-5846 GCA_047622125.1 Paracoccaceae bacterium
ACACGATGATCTTGAGCCTGCTTTACAAACTGACGCCGGAAGAATGCCGGATGATCATGATCGACCCCAAGATGCTGGAATTGTCGGTTTATGACGGCATCCCGCATCTGTTGTCCCCTGTCGTGACTGACCCGAAAAAGGCCGTGGTCGCGCTGAAGTGGACCGTGGGCGAAATGGAGGAACGTTATCGCAAGATGTCGAAAATGGGCGTGCGCAACATCGAGGGCTATAATGGCCGCGTGCGTGACGCACTTGCCAAGGACGAGATGTTCAGCCGCACCGTGCAGACTGGGTTCGATGATGAAACCGGCGATCCGATTTTTGAAACCGACGAGTTCAAGCCCGAGGTTCTGCCCTATATCGTCGTGATCGTTGACGAAATGGCCGACCTGATGATGGTTGCCGGCAAAGAGATCGAGGCCTGCATCCAGCGTCTTGCGCAGATGGCGCGGGCCTCGGGAATTCATTTGATCATGGCGACGCAGCGCCCATCGGTGGATGTTATCACCGGCACGATCAAGGCGAACTTTCCGACGCGGATTTCGTTCCAGGTGACCAGCAAAATCGACAGCCGTACGATCCTTGGTGAACAAGGTGCCGAACAGCTGCTGGGCATGGGTGACATGCTTTATATGGCGGGGGGCGCGAAAATTACCCGCGTCCACGGCCCGTTCTGTAGCGACGAAGAAGTCGAGGAAATCGTGAATTACCTTAAGGGGTTCGGCGCGCCTGAATATATGTCCGGCGTAGTGGAAGGCCCCGAGGAAGGCACCGAAAGCAGCATTGATCTGGTGCTTGGACTAGGCGGGAATACAGACGGCGAGGACGCGCTTTATGACACGGCCGTTGCAATTGTTGCCAAGGACCGCAAATGTTCAACGTCTTACATTCAGCGCAAACTGGCGATCGGCTATAACAAGGCTGCGCGACTGGTCGAGCAAATGGAAGATGAGGGAATCGTAAGTGGCGCGAACCACGTCGGTAAGCGCGAGATATTGATCCCTGAACGGCAGCAGTAAACCGGATAAACGGCGTCCATGATTAGTCAGCGGACGCCGTTTTTGTATCTGGCGCATCCATGATTTCCTTTATCTGGGCTTCCAGGTCGGCTTCCCAGCCGCCGCGCAATTCAATGACCTTTGCCATCAAGGCGCCGTTCTCGCCGATGGGAACGTCGGGGTCGTAGTGTTCGGCCACCTCGACCAATGATTTTCGATCTGCGGCGTCAAACGCAACACTCACCTGATCGCTTTTATCCCGCGACAAACCCAACGCTTCGAGCGAGGATCTGCCCATGCGCAATGAACTATCGTAGGTTTCGCGAATGATGTCGCGGCAGCCTGCTGCATAAAGATCATAGACATGATTGCGATCTATCGCGCGGGCTATGATGTGGACGTGCGGATGCGTGTGATGAACATATTGCACCAGTTCGGTAATCTGTTCCTTGCCGTCGATGGCGACGACGAAAATCTTCGCCGCGTCAATTCCTGCTGAATGAAGCAGATCGGGGCGGGTTGCGTCGCCGTAATAGGCGCGAAATCCGAATTTTGCGATCATATCGATTTGCTTGGATGAATAATCGATCACAGTCGCGCCGTAGCCCACACTTTCAAGCATACGGCGCACGAGACCACCGACACGGCCATGACCTGCGATAATGATGTGGTTTTCTTCTTCGATTTCATCTGCGGTGCGATCATCGGTTTGTGCATAGCGCGGCACGATCACGCGGTCATGCAGGATGAACAACAGCGGTGTCAGCAACATCGAAAGTGCGACAACCAGCAGCAATTGGTCGGCCACGCCTGTGGGGATGACGTTGTTTGCGACGGTGAATGACAGCAGAACGAAGCCGAATTCACCTGCTTGGGCAAGGCCAAGGCCGAAGAGCCATTTATCGCTGCCCTGCAATTTGAAAATACGCCCAAGGATCAGCAGAACGATGATTTTGAGCGCGATCAGCCCAAAAGTCAGAGCAAGGGTAATAACAAGTTTTTCCGACAGCAGCCCAAAGTTGATACCTGCGCCGACGGTCATAAAAAACAGCCCCAGCAGAAGCCCCTTGAACGGGTCGATGTCGGATTCAAGTTCATGCCGGTATTCGCTGTTGGCCAGAACCACGCCGGCAAGGAAGGTGCCCAAAGCTGGCGACAATCCTACCAATGACATCAGCAGGGCGATGCCGACGACCATCATGAGGGCCGTGGCAACAAACAATTCACGCAGCTTGGCGGCAGCAACAAAGCGGAATATCGGGCCGGTCAGAAACGACCCTCCAAGAATCACAGCGGCGATTGCGCCAACGGTCATGGCTGCGGTTTGCCAACCGTTCAGGCCCGCGACAAGGCTAAGCCCCGGACCGTGGTCACTCCCTGTGTCGTGGGCAACGGCATCAGCGGTTGCGTGCATCAGGTCGGGCATCGCCAAAAGTGGGATCAGCGCCAGCATCGGGATGACTGCAATGTCCTGAAACAGTAGCACCGAAAAGCTGGACTGCCCGCCATCGCTTTTCATCAGGCCTTTTTCGTTCAAGGTTTGCAGCACGATTGCGGTGGACGAAAGCGCGAGCACGAGGCCAATCGCAAGTGCGACGGTCCACGGTTGCCCCAGCGCCATCGCCACGGCCATGACCGCCATTGTGGTCAAGCCGACTTGTCCGCCACCTAGGCCCAGAAGCCTGGCGCGCATCGCCCACAACAGGCGCGGTTCAAGTTCCAGTCCGACTAGGAACAGCATCATAACCACGCCGAACTCCGCAAAGTGCTGAATGGCGACGACATCCACATGCAGCAGCGCCAAAACGGGGCTGATCAGTATGCCCGCGATCAGATAACCAAGGACGGATCCTAGCCCAAGCCGCGAGGCAATAGGCACGGCGATGACGCCTGCAATGAGAAAGATGAACGCCAGCATCAGAAAATCGGTCATGAAAGTGCCCCCTGCTTCATGGTCTGGCTAGCCTAAGTGCGAAAGCCAGGCGCAGGAACCCCGATTTTTCGGCGTGCTTTGCCCGGCTATCCTTTATCATCGGGCGTGATATCGCCTAACAGCTGCCAATGCGCCATCTTTCCCCCTATGTGATGGGATGCAATGATGCCCCCAACGACTTAGGTAAGGTTTATGAAACAGTTACGCCTTCTTCTTTTGCTTGTGCCGCTTGGTTTGGCCGCACTTGCCGCACCTTCCCAAGCGCAGCAGCTGTCGCTGGCGCAAATCTCGCAGTATTTGAACCAGTTGCAAACCGCGACGGGTGATTTCACGCAGATCAACAGTGACGGGACGATTTCAACGGGAACGATCTATATCAAACGTCCGGGACGCGTGCGATTCGAATATGCGCCGCCTGAACAATCGCTCGTAATCGCAGGTGGCGGACAAGTCGCGATTTTCGATGCGCGCTCGAATGATGGGCCGGATCGTTACCCGCTGGCGCAGACACCGCTTAGCATCATCTTGGCGCGCAACGTCGATCTAGCCCGCGCGCGGATGGTCACCGGACACACAAGTGACGGCACGGCCACGAATGTCACGGCACAAGACCCCGATCATCCGGAATACGGCAGTATCCAACTGGTTTTTACCAGCGATCCGGTCGAACTGCGCCAATGGGTGATTGCCGACGATGTGGGTGGGGAAACGACCGTTATTTTGGGTGATCTTGCCACGGGTGGAACCCTTAGCAATCTCCTGTTCAACATTCAGGCCGAGATGCGCAGCTGGCAGCAATAGAAAAGACGGCACGAAAAAGGGGGCGTCCAAATGGGCGCCCCCCTTTTATTTGATCAAAGGTTTTTAGCGGCGGTTGCAGCTGCGCAATTGCGCGTCATACATTACCGCCCGGTCGGCAACTTCGCCAGCGATCCGCATAAGCCATGCTTTGCTGCGATACGTCCCGCGGTTATAGCCCGAGCGGCCTTCGTGATAGGCAAGGTATTGGTTGCGCGTATCCGACAGCGCGACGCCGGTTTCCGTGACTGTCTGCTCCATATACCAACCCATGAAATCGGTCGCATCGCCGATATCATCGCGCCGCGATCTGCGGCCGCCGTGCTGGTCCTGATATTCTTCCCAAGTGCCATCAAGGGCCTGCGAAAACCCATAGGCCGAGGATTGCCGCCCTGTGGGGATAATCCCAAGCGCATATTGGTGTGGCGGGCGATTATTGCCGATAAATTTGCTTTCCTGATAGATCATTGCCATCAGAGTCGGGGTTGGGACGCCCCAATTGCGTTCCGTTGCGCGGAATGCGCGCAAATAGTCCGGGTGCTGGCGCACGATACTACAGGCGTTATCAATCTCGCGCGGGGCAGAGAATTCTCTGCTGCCGCAACCAGCCACTAAGACCAACAGTATCATTGCGCGAAAGAGTCTGCTCATCGGCCTCTCGCTTCGTTTTTTGTATTATTGCCCCAATTGTATCCTATCCACGCGCGTCTGGAAACAACCTTGTTATGACAGATGCGCGATGTCAGCGGCAGGCTGCCCATTGAAAGGTCAATTGCCGCACTGTCCGACCGAGGTTCACAGACTGTTTCCATGAAAATAGGCCCTCAGCCGTGGACAGCGGGCCATTCAAACGTCTAGTAACGGGGCGGGAGCTGAATTGTATGTTGAAGACGCGTGCGAAATATCATCTTGGACAGGTTGTCCGCCATCGCAAGCACCCCTTTCGCGGGGTGGTCTTTGACGTGGACGCTATGTTTGCCAATTCTGATGAATGGTACGAGGCGATCCCCGAAGAGGCGCGCCCGCAAAAAGACCAGCCGTTTTACCATCTGCTCGCGGAAAACGACCAAAGTTTCTATGTGGCCTATGTGTCTGAGCAAAACCTGGTCGCAGACTATTCCGGCGAACCTGTCGATCATCCCGATCTGGACGATCTGTTCGGTCCATTTGAAGACGGCGGCTACCCTCTCCAGTTCCAGATGAACTAGGCGCGTTCATCAGTAGCCAAGCGCGCAACCATCCTTGCGCGGATCACTGCCACCCTCCAACACACCATCATCATGAATGAGAATAGCCTGCGCGCCGCCAATCGGTCCGGCAGGGCGCAGTACATCGTGGCCAAGATCGGCCAAGTTTCGCATGATGGCGTCGCTGTATCCTGTTTCAAGTCTCAGCTTACCCTCTTCTGCAAAGGCGCGCGGGGTATCAATCGCGGCCTGTGGATCCATGCCGAAATCGGTGATGTTGCTGACAAACCGCGCGTGGCCTGTTGACTGATACGACCCACCCATGACGCCGAACGGCATGATCACCCTGCCGTTCTTGCGCAGCATTCCGGGAATGATCGTATGCATGGGCCGCTTGCCGGCGCCTGCCTCGTTGGGGTGGCCCTGTTCGAGTGTAAAACCTGCCCCGCGGTTCTGGAACAGGATACCGAACTTGTCACTCGCGAGGCCCGCGCCAAAGCTGTGAAAGATCGAATAGATGAACGATACTGCCATGCGATCGCCATCAACGACGCTGATATAGACCGTATCCTTATGCACCGCCTCGGCTCCTTTCAGCCCGGCCACCAATGCGCGTTTGGGGTCAATCAGCGCCGCCAGGGACCTGGCCGTGTCCATCGAAAGCATGTGATCCAACCGCGTGGTGTGATCGGGGTCAGCAATGAAACGATTGCGGGCATCATAGGCGAGCTTGGTCGCCTCGGCTTCGATATGCACACGCCGCGCGCCCAAGGGGTCCATCCCTGCCAGATCGAAATGCGATAGAACATTCAGGATCAGGATCGCTGTAGCCCCCTGACCGTTCGGCGGATGTTCGATCAGATCAAGCCCGCGATAACTGCCGCTGACTGGCGTGGTGTAATCGCTGGCGACATTGGCGAAATCATCCAA
>JBLHNX010000182.1:0-5785 GCA_047622125.1 Paracoccaceae bacterium
GGTTTCTTTGGTGGCATGGGTGGCTGTGCGATGATCGGTCAGTCGATGATCAACGTGAAATCCGGCGGACGCACGCGTATTGCCGGTATTGTCTCGGCGCTGTTCCTGCTGAGCTTTATTCTGTTCGCCAGTGGCCTAATTGAACAAATCCCATTGGCCGCGTTGGTCGGTGTGATGTTCATGGTTGTGATCGGCACATTTGCTTGGAACTCGCTGACGATCTTGCGCAAAGTGCCGCTGACGGATGCGTTTGTCATTGTGTTGGTGACTGTTGTGACGGTCTGGACCGATCTGGCAACGGCTGTGGTTGTCGGTGTGATCGTGTCCGCACTGGCCTATGCGTGGAACAACGCGCAGCGCATCCATGCTGTGACACGCGAAAGCACGACTGAAAAGGGCGCCAAGGTCTATGAAATCGAAGGGCCGCTTTTCTTTGGCTCGACAGACGGTTTCAACGAGATTTTCGACGTTGAAAATGATCCCGACACAGTGATCATCGACTTTAACCGTAGCCGTGTGGTGGACCATTCAGCGCTTCAGGCGATCGAGGCGATTGCCCTGCGCTATGAAGATGCAGGCAAGCAGATCCAGTTGCGCCACCTGTCGCGCGATTGTCACAAGCTGCTGTCCAAAGCGGGCCACCTGATGGTCGATAGCGATGACGATCCCGACTACGAAATTGCGGTCGATTATTCGGTGCGCACGGGCATTATTGGCGGGCATTAATTCTGTTCGGCGGCACGTACCCTCAGGGTGATGTGTCGCCGGGGCGGGTTATGCCAAAAACGTCACGCACGGCCGTATAGTCGCTGTAACCAAGGCGGGCGAGAGGGGCATACCGTGTCACGTCAAAGCGCCCGTCGATCAGGCAATCATCACGCAAATGCACGCCCGTGACTTCGCCAAATACCACGAAATTCGCGGCACCCGCCAGTTTCACGATCTGGGTTAGTTTGCATTCCAACGCTGCGGGGCCGGTGGCCACGAAGGCGCAGTCGATCGTTTGGCATTGCCCCTTTTCCAGTCCAGCATCAGCGAACTCGTCAACGTCGCTCGCCCATGCCCCGCTGGTGCGGTTCATCGCATCGCGCATGCCATATTCGACGATATTTACCGTAAAAACACCCGTTTCGCGGATATTTGCGACGCTGTCCTTGGTGTCGCCACGGTCGTCTTTGGCGCTGGTGCTTGCAAACATCACCTGCGGTGGCGCGTAAGCAACGGCGTTAAAAAACGAATAGGGCGCAAGATTATCCACCCCGTCAGCCCCACGGGTCGAAATCCAGCCAATCGGGCGCGGCGACACGATGGCGCTAAATGGATTGTGGGGCAGGCCGTGGCCTTGGTCGGGCTGGTAGAACATATGAATTTCCGGTTTGCCCCACACGGTGGTACGGGCGTTTTCATGACTGGGGTAGCCATAACCTGTTTGCAATGAAAGCAAAACAACGGTTCAACGAGACTCATGGAAATCGCGATCGAAGCAGATGATGACTGGTGGGAGGTTGAAGCCCTCTTTGACCTCAGCTTTGCGCCCGGCCGCGAAGCACTGTCGTCCTATCGTCTGCGCGAAGGCGTGGCCCCTGTTGCCGCCCTTTGTCTCGTTGCGCGCGAAGACGGGATCGTTGGTGGTGCAATCCGCAACTGGCCCGTGTTGATCGCTGGCAAGCCTGCGTTGTTGCTTGGTCCTGTTGCCGTGCACCCGACGCGGCAGGGTGAAGGCCTTGGCGGGTTTCTGATGGGCGCGGTCATCGACGAGGCGCGCGCGCTTGGCTGGGACCGACTGATGCTTGTGGGTGATGCGCCGTATTATGCGCGCTTTGGTTTCAAGCGACTGACCGACGTTGAAATGCCGCCCCCGACCAACCCTGATCGTGTGCTGGGGTTGGCGCTGCAAAGCGGCGCATGGGACGGGGTTGTAGGGGCAGTTCAACGGGCCAGTGATTGAAATCGACGTTGGGCGCCCCAATCTATAGAAAATGAATGTTCCGTTGCCTGACATGAGAATTGCCTCAGATGAAACTTGTTAACCCCGAGTCTGCGCATTTTCCGCTGGATGAAGCCGCCGTTGCACGTATCGACGCGCTTGCAGCACGTCAGGATCGCGCCAATGGGGTGATCATGCAATTTGTGACCTTTGTTGGTGGGCAGGTCGAAGACGGCCTCAAGCTGCTTCCGGCCAAGACCCGCGCGCAGGTCGAAGGGGCGACGAAACATGCGCTGCGCCACTCGTATGACATTGCAGGGCGCACCCGTGGCGGTGTTGGCAAACTGGTTGGCACGGACCGCGCACATCGCGCGCTAGCGACAATTTCCGGTGCGCTCGGCGGGATTGGCGGCTTGCCCACAGCCCTTGCCGAACTGCCCGTCGCGACAACTGTGATTTTTCGCGCCGTGCAGGGTGTGGCAGCGGCGCACGGTGAAGACCCGCTTGCAGATGACACGCGGATCGAATGCCTGCGCGTGTTTGGTTCGGGGGGGCCATCTGATGATGACGACGGGATTGATACGGCCTTTGTCGGTGCCCGTCTGGCCCTGTCGGGGGCAGCTGTGAATGGGCTGATCGGGCGCATTGCCCCGCGCTTTGCGGCCGTACTGTCGCAAAAGCTGGCGACGCAAGCGGTGCCGGTCTTGGGGGCCGTGGCCGGTGCCGGAACGAATTTTGCCTTTGTCGGATACTACACTGATATGGCACATGTGCATTTCGGATTGCGGGCCTTGGCGCGCGACCACGGTGAAACAGCCGTGCTTGATGCATTTCATGACGCCCTGGCGGCGAACAAAACACCCGTGACACGCGCCTGAAGGTCAGATGAGCCTTAGCTGTTTTGTTCGCGCAGCCAATCGGACATAGCACCGCGCACGGATTGATCGCCGCGCTCGCGTGCTTCGTCAATCACCGCCTTGACGGCTGTGATGTCACATCGACGTAGCAAGCTCTTTACAGGTCCAATCGACGCTGGCCGCATCGAAAGCGTGCGCAGGCCAAGTGCCGCAAAGCACAACGCCTCGATCGGGCGACCTGCGTCTTCTCCGCAAAAACTTAGTGGCGTGTTTGAAGCATCGCAGCGGGCAATAATCTGCTCAAGAAAGCTCAGGAAGCTGACGTTGAGCGTGTCATAGCGCCTGCGGACCCGTTCATTCTCGCGGTCCGCGGCAAAGAAAAACTGTTTCAGGTCGTTGCCGCCAATCGACAGGAAATCGACCTCTTGAAAAAAGGTTTCGGGCGCAAAGGCAAGGCTGGGTGTTTCCAACATCGCGCCGACTTCGATCTTTTCAGGCAGGGGGTGGCCAAGGATGCGTTCGCGTTCCATGGCTTTATCCATTTCGGCGCGGGCATCGCGGAATTCCTCCATTTGGGCGATAAACGGGAACATCACCGCCAAAGGTCGCCCGTTGGCCGCACGGATCAGTGCTTGAAGCTGCATCCGCAAGACGCCCGGTTTATCAAGACCCACGCGGATCGCGCGCCAGCCCATCGCCGGGTTCGGTTCGTCATTGGGTTTCATATAGGTCAACACCTTGTCCGACCCGATATCAAGCGTGCGAAACGCCACCCGTCGCCCATCGGCGGCATCCATGACCCGCGCATAAAGCGCTGATAACTCGCCTCTTTTTGGCATTTGATTGCGGATCAAGAACTGCAATTCGGTGCGAAATAACCCGACACCTTCAGCGCCAGAGCCAGCCAGAGACGGCAGGTCGGCCATCAATCCGGCATTCATGTGCAGACCAATTGTCGTACCGCACTTTGATTGCGCGGGCAGATCGCGAATGGAGGCATAGCGTTCTTGGGCGCGGGTTTGCATTGCGATTTTGTCGCGAAAAGCGGCCTGAACGGCATCGTCGGGCCGCAAGTGAACGATCCCCTGTTCCCCGTCTACCAGAACGGCGTCGCCATTCAGGGCTTCGGTCAGAATGCCCTTGGCGTTGATCACCAACGGGATCGCCCAAGCGCGCGCTACAATCGCGGCGTGGCTGCCGACCGAGCCTTCTTCAAGGATAATGCCGCGAATGGACTTGCCGTATTCCAACAGTTCACCCGGACCGATATTGCGCGCCACCAGGATCGGGTTGTCGGGCATTTCCGCGCCGGTGTCCTTGCCCTGACCGGTCAAAATGCGCAGCAGACGGTTGGACAGATCGTCAAGATCGTGAAGGCGATCACGCAGATATGCATCGCCCGATTGGTTCATGCGCGAGCGCGCCAGTGATTGTTCTTTTTCAACGGCGGCTTCGGCTGAAAGCCCGTTGTCGATATCGGCCTCCATCCGGCGCATCCAGCTGCGTGAATTGGCGAACATCCGGTAAGCCTGAAGCACTTCGGCCTGATCTGTGTCCAACTTCTTGGTTTGATCCAACATCTGATCGACCGAAATGCGCAGGGTATCGACAGCCTCGCGCAGACGTGCGGTTTCGCCATCCGGGTCGTCGGAAATCAAATTGGTCACAACGACGCGCGGTTCGTGCAGGTAAACATTTCCCTGCACAGCGCCCTCTTGGCCAACGGTGCCGTGAATCATCACAGGTTGTTGGTGACGGGCCGACAAGGCCGCGCCGTCACCCAAGAATACGCCAAGTTCGGTCATTTCGGCGATTACCATCGCCACGACCTCAAGGGCATATACCTCGTCAGCGGAAAATTCGCGGGCATCCCGCGATTGCACGACCAAGACACCCAGCACGTCACCAAGCCGCTGAACCGGCACGCCGCAGAACGACGAAAACCGTTCTTCGCCGGTTTCCGGCATATAGCGGAAACCCTTGGCCGAAGGTGCATCGGCGGTGTTTACGATGCGTTTGGTGCGCGCGACACGGCCAACAAGCCCTTCGCCAAGGCGCATGCGGGTCTGGTGAACGGCGTCAGCCTCAAGGCCTTCGGTCGCACAAAGTTCAAGGGTTTCAGTGTCGCGGAACAGGTAGATCGAGCAGACTTCGGTCAGCATCGACTTGGCGATCAGATGCACGATTTCATCAAGGCGCGCCTGTCCGGCGCTGTCCTTGGCCATGGCATCACGCAAACGGCCCAGTAGTTTGCGGCTCTCGCTTTCAATCCGTTGTGGCATTCTGCCCCCAGTTTATTACCCTACCTATAGGCGAGTCGCGCCGCGAGGGGGAGAGGAAAGGTGAGTGGCGCAAAGGACGTGTCACGACGGTTGCGATCAGGCATCAAGCAACGCGGCGAGCGAACGCCGTGCGCGTGAAACCTCGGCCAGTGTGTAGCCATCCAATGTTACAAAGAACGCCTCTTGGGCTTTTGCAAGGGGATCACGCAGCCCGCAGGCAGGCAAGATCAGGCAGGATTGGTTGGACCCAAGGCACTCGACGGCTGGACCAACACGCTTCATGGCGCGCACGACCGCGCCAATGCTGACTTGATCGGCGGGGCGTGCAAGCGTCAGGCCACCACCACGACCGCGTTCAGACGTGACAAAGCCTTGGCGCGCGAGTTGGGTCGCGACCTTCGAGAGGTGGTTTTCAGAGAGCTTGAAGCGGGCTGCGATTTCCGACGTTGGTACACGGTCGGGGTCCCTGACGGCCAATGTCATCAGGATGCGCAGGGCGTAGTCGGTGAATTTGTCTAACTGCATGTCCCTTATTTAGCATTTACAATGCGCATTTAAAAGCGGTAGTGAATGCGCAACTGAAAATTCCAAAAGGGATGGACGACATGAAGCTATCCGAAGCATTTCTGTGGCCTGGAACGAAATTTTGCGAGCGTCTGGGCGTGGATCCCGAAGGTGACGCGGGCCTGATCCGATGGATGATCAACACGTTGTTTTAT
>JBLHNX010000183.1:0-5753 GCA_047622125.1 Paracoccaceae bacterium
CAATTTGCGCCAGTAGCATCTCGGCGCGTTTGATATGTTCGTCTGCGATCAACATCTTACGTTCAAGCCGCGCCTTCTTGGATTCCTTGACCGTCGCTTCGATTTCGTCTTCGAGTTGTTGGCGCTTTGTACGCAGCTTGTCGATTACTTTCGTCACGTGGCTTGCCTGAATTTTCTCGACTTTCCCCTCGTTCAGCCGTTTGAAATAGTCATCAAGCTTATCGGCGTATTTCTTCAGTCCCACTTTTGGTGCCTCCTCGGCAAATTGATCGGCTTAGTCATTCGTGGTCTTGGGTGCGCCAACAGCACCTTCGATCACCACCTCGCCCACTTCATCTTCGTCAAGCGCCAGAATGCGTTCGACCTCGGCAACTGCATTGTCAGGTTCGATATAATAGGCCCGCGCCGCACCGATCAGGTCGCGCATAGCATTATAGGCATAACCGGAATCGTTCAGAAACGACGTTGCGGCATCCGCGTCCAAACTGCCCTTGCGGATCAACGCGTCAACGACCCGGTTGCTGTTCTTTGCATCCTCTTCGACTTGTGCCGCCTCTTCGTCCAACCACAGGTTGCTGCGGTCCTCGGGCGCGGCGATATCCAGCTTTCGGATCTCAACAAGAATGCGCGCGATTTCAGTGCGCAGCCCATCATAAAGCCCCGTCACGGCACCCCGATCAAGTGTGGTGTAAAACGTCGCATTTCGCCTGAGATGCTTGACCGATTTCACAGCGCGGACAATCTCGTTGGCGACATCGCGCAGCACATAAATACTGTCCGCCACGTCAGACGGCAGGTCTTTACCACCCGTGCGTGTTGTGAATTCGACAATCGCGGCATGCAGCGTTTTCACACGCGCCTCGTATCGGTCGTCGAATTCGAAATCGACGGGCCTACGGCTGGATCGCACCGTGTCGGCGACATCCTTAGTCGCGTAAATATCCTTGCGGCTTAGGTTCAGACCGTGCGCAATCAGCTCGACCGAGTTGTCATAAAGGTGCTTCACCTCTTTGCGCATCGCCGCTTCGATCGTTGCCGGAAATGCATCGACCGCTTCGGACAAATACTTGGGTCGGCTAAGATCGGTTTTCGGCTCCTTAATCACGGCTTCGATAAATTTTACCAGACGGCCCATCAAGGGCAGCATCAGCACAACACCCATCACGTTAAATATCGTGTGAAACATCGCAAGCTTAAGGGCGTAATCATCATCGGCGATGCCCACAGCGCTGCTTAGGACATCAACAAGCCCCATTATCGGGACGATCAAGGTCAGCGCAACCATCGCGGCCAAAAGCTGGAACAACACATCCGCAAGCGCCAGTTGCTTGCCCAAATAGTTGGCACTCAGGGCCCCAAGAACTGCCGTAATTGTCGTGCCGATATTGGCACCAATCGCGAGGGCAAGTGCGTTTTCATAGCTAATCTGCCCTGCCGCAAGGGCCGTGATGACCAACACCAGCGTCGCGTGGCTTGATTGCATTATGATCGTCGCCAGCGCACCGATTGCCGTATAAACCAGCAAGCCCGCGATACCCGTCATCGCAAAGCGGCTTAGGTCAAAACTGTCTTTGAAGCTTTCGAACCCGACCTTCATGTGGTGGATGCCAAGGAACAGAAACCCCATGCCAGCCAGCACATAGCCAATGCCACGCAGGTATTTCGACTTTTGAAAGACCAGTACAACGCCGATAGCCAGCAATGGCATCGCGTAGGCGGAAATATTGACCTTGAGACCGAAACCGGCAACCAGCCAAGCGCCGGTTGTGGTGCCGATATTTGCGCCAAAAACGATCCCAAGACCCGCCATCAGGCTGATCAGGCCCGCACTCAAAAACGAAATGGTAATAACCACAATCAGCGAACTGGATTGCACAATCGTCGTTGTCACCACACCAAACAAAAGTGATCGTGACATTGACCGCGTCGCGAATTCCATGACCCGCTCAAGAATCCCGCCGCTGAATTGGCGGAAACCATCTTCGAGCATCAACATCCCGAACAGGAAAATTGCAACGCCCGCCGCAATTTCCTGAAATTCAGAGCTAACTGTAAATCCCGAGATCAGAATGCCGATTATGACCGGCAAGATCACCTTTTTGAGTGGAAAAATCATTTGCACCTCATGGCAGCATCATGCCTCTAAGAACAAAGTAAAACAACGCGGCCAGGAACGCCGAGACCGGCAAAGTAATGATCCACGCCGATACGATCTTAAAGAGCGATGACCGGCTGACCAATTGCCGCTTAAGGGCCTTTTGCAGCTCTTTGCGCTGCACGGCTGTTATCACCGCTTCTGACCCCATGCGTTTTAGTTCCGTGAGAATGCGCTGTTTTTCTTCAACGGGCGCATTTTGAAAGTCGCGCAAGACGGCCTCGGTCTCGACAAAATCGGGGTCGCCTTTATGTCCGGCCAAGACGTTCTCGACGACTTTACCGATCCGTTGATCAAGGAATTCCCGCAAGAAACCCACACCAAAGACCGCACCAAGAGCCACATGGGTCGAACTGATTGGCATGCCCAACTGGCTCGCCACGATCACCGTGATTGCCGCAGACAGCGCGATACAAAATGCGCGCGACCTGTCGATCTCGGTGATTTCAGATCCGACCGTACGGATCAACTTGGGCCCAAACAGCGCCAACCCGACCGAGATGCCAAGCGCGCCAATCCCCATCACCCAAAGCGGAATGGCAACCTTTGCTCCGCCATCGCCAGCCGACAGCACATCGACGATCCCAGCAAGTGGGCCAACAGCATTGGCGACATCATTTGCACCATGCGCAAAGCTCAGAAGGGCTGCGGCGAATATCAACGGGACTGTGAAAAGCTTGTTCACGCCATCCCGATCCGCGCTCAACTGTGGCGCTTTGCTTCGGATCAGCGGCCTTACGATAAGGAGCGTTGCAAGGGCCGCGAGCAACCCCACAACCAACGCCCAAGGAAGCGACACAACGATAATGTGCTTGATGCCTTTGAGGGCAAGATAGGTCGTGAACACCCAAGCCATGATCGCGATCATGAAGGGCACAACTTTGACGGCCTCGGCGATTGGATCACTCTTGAAGAAGATCAATCTCTTGAGGGCATAAAGGAAACCCGCCGCGAATATCCCGCCGACAACTGGCGAAATAACCCAGCTCATCGCGATGCTTGTCACTGACGCCCAGTTGACGATGCTCCATCCGGCGGCCGCGACTCCGGCCCCCATGACACCGCCAACAATCGAGTGGGTCGTCGACACAGGTGCACCAAGCCATGTTGCCAAGTTCAGCCAGATCGCGGCCCCCATTAGCGCGCCCATCATGGCCCAGACGTATTCTTGACTATTGCCCAATTCGTCGGGATTGATGATACCGTTTTTGACGGTTTTGACGACATCGCCACCAGCGATCAGCGCGCCACCGGCCTCGAAAAGTGCCGCAATCACGATCGCACCAGTAAGGGTCAGCGCATAAGAGCCAACCGCGGGGCCCACGTTGTTCGCAACGTCATTGGCACCGATATTCATCGCCATATAAGCCCCGATGACCGCAGCAGCGATCAGCAGATAAGACTGTTCGATATGTGCGAACTTCGCGCCAGTAAAAAGCATGACACCGACGATGAAGATGATCGCCGTTCCCAACCGCCCGACTTCGGAGTTGCTGATCTGTGCCGCGCGTTCAATTTTGATATAATCCTTAAGCTGCATTCAACTCTCCCTTGATCCCAAATCGAGATGGGCTCCAATGACGAAATTACGCTCCGCCGCTGCCTGCGAAATGAAAGTATGTGCCCGTCTTGTCGCTTTTCGCGCGGGTTCCAGTGGGGAGAAGGATGATACAAAATGCAATAAATTGCGTTGACGCAGATCAAGACCGACGCAACGCGCAGATCGTTGGGTCAAAAATCTCGCGTGGCTTTGCAAAGCAATATGGCCGCACGCAAAACGGACTAGCCCAGCGCGTAGCCAGTGCTGCGCACGGTGCGAATAGGGTCATCGCCACCAAACTGCGTCAGGGCCTTGCGAAGCCGCCCTACATGCACATCCACAGTTCTGGTCTCAACGTAAACATCGCGGCCCCAGACACGATCCAGCAATTGTTCGCGTGGCCAAACGCGACTGCGCTTTTCCATAAAAGTGCTGAGAAGTCTAAATTCGGTTGGGCCCAGTTTTATCTCGTGTCCGCCTCGCGTCACCCGGTGGGTTTCTGCATCAAGTTCGATGTCATCAAAGGTCAGCGTTTGTCCAACACTTGACGGGCGCACGCGGCGCAACTGGGTCTTGATCCGCGCCATTAGTTCCGTCACCGAATAGGGTTTGACGACATAGTCATCCGCGCCTGTTTCTAGCCCGCGCACCTTGTCGAAATCTTCGGACCGTGCCGAAAGCATGATAATTGGAATGGCGCGGGTTTCGGGTGCTAATTTCAAACGTCGGCACATTTCGATTCCGGAAATGTTGGGCATCATCCAATCGAGAACAATCACGTCGGGCAGGTCTTCCTTGACGCAAATCAGACCTTCTTCACCATCGCGCGCTTGACTGACGCGATACCCTTGGGCCTCAAGGTTGTAGCCAAGGATCTCGCGTTGCGCGGGCTCGTCCTCGACGATCAAAACATGTGGCTGGTCTGCGCTCATGGCCCTAATCCAGCGAACTTAGATATGACGTTTGGTCAGATTTTGGTCGGGCTTCTTCGGGCATCTCGCCGGTCACGAGGTAGATAACCTGCTCGGCCATATTGGTAGTGAGGTCACCCATCCGCTCGATGTTCTTGGCCATAAAATGAAGGTGCATGCAGGCAGTGATCTGGCGCGGGTCTTCCATCATGAACGTCAGGAATTCACGGAACAATGCGTTATACATCTGGTCCACTTCCTGATCGCGCTGGCGCACGTCTTCGGCAATAGCCGGATCGCGGCGAATATAGGCATCAAGGACATCTCTAAGCATCGACTGCACCTCGCGCGACATTCGCCGCAACGACGCATTCGATCCCGCGTGTTCGGGCATGCCAATCAACGCCGAGGTGCGTTTGGCGATATTTTTGGAATAGTCACCGATCCGCTCAAGGCTGGCCGCAAGCCGCAAGCCAGTCAGGATCGCGCGCAGATCTTTTGAGACAGGTGCCCGCAACGCGATGATCCGCGTGGCGGCATCGTTGATTTCCAGCTCAAGAGCGTCGATGACTTTGTCTTTGGCACGCACCTGTTCGGCCAATTCAATGTCCTGCGCCTCAAGCGATTTGGCAGAGTCGAGGATCGCCTCCTCTACCAGACCGCCCATTCTTATGATCAGTGTGATCAGTTCTTCGAGATCACGGTCATAGGCGGATGAAATATGCTCGTTCATGTGCTCTGCTCCTTACCCGATACGGCCGGAAATGTAGCTTTCGGTGCGCGGGTCTTCGGGGTTGGTGAATATCTTGTCAGTATCGCCGAATTCCACCAAATTGCCGAGGTGAAAGAATGCAGTTTTTTGGCTAACGCGGGCTGCCTGATGCATCGAGTGGGTCACGATGACCACGCAGTAGCTCTTGCGCAGATCATCAATCAGTTCTTCAACCTGCACCGTTGCAATCGGGTCGAGCGACGAACAGGGTTCATCCATCAACAGCACCTGCGGTTCAGTCGCGACTGCGCGCGCAATGCAAAGGCGCTGTTGCTGCCCACCCGACAGGCCCGTACCCGGTGCCTGAAGACGGTCTTTGACCTCGTCCCAGATAGCACTGCGGCGCAGGGCGTTTTCAACGATGTCATCCAATTC
>JBLHNX010000184.1:0-5736 GCA_047622125.1 Paracoccaceae bacterium
AAGATTTCCGGACGGATTGATTATCGCACGGCTGATCACGTTCTGATCGACGTGCGCGGTGTCGGGTATGTGGTCTACGTGTCCGAACGTGTCATGGCCGCGTTGCCCGGCAACGGAGAGGTCGCATCGCTGTTTACTGACTTGCTTGTGCGCGAGGATAACTTGCAGCTGTTCGGGTTCACCACATTGATCGAAAAGGAATGGCACCGCCTGTTGATGGGGGTGCAGGGGATTGGCGCCAAGGCGTCACTTGCGATCCTTGGCACATTGGGCGCCGACGGTGTCAGCCGCGCGATAGCGCTGGGCGACTGGTCGGCGATTGCGCGGGCCAAAGGTGTCGGCCCGAAGACTGCGCAAAAGGTCATCCTTGACCTTAAAGACAAAGCGCATGTTGTCATGGCCATGGGCGGCACGATCTCGCAGGCGCTTGGCGCGGCAACGGCCGACGATGATGCGGTGATCGAAGCGCCCGAAGCATTGCGTCCCAACCACGGCGGTGCTGCGCAATCCGACGCGCTGTCGGCCCTCTCAAACCTTGGCTATGCTCCCAGCGATGCCGTGAGCGCCGTGGCACAAGCCGCAAGCACTGATCCAACCGCCGACACCCCCGCCCTGATCCGCGCAGCCTTGAAGCTGTTGGCCCCGAAGGGGTAGGGCGTTGGCGTTGCGGTTGAATGATATGCTGAATGCTTCGGTGCTCCGGCTGGAGCGGACGTGGATGGACCGTCTTGATACCATAAGGTATGGCCTTAACGCATGAACGAGCCTGACCCAGCCCTGCGCCCCGAAACGATGCCCGAAGATCGGGATCGTGCGTTGCGTCCGCAGGTGTTGGACGAATTTATCGGGCAGGCCGAGGCGCGCGCGAACCTGAAGGTGTTCATCCAAAGTGCCAAGCTGCGCGGCGAGGCAATGGATCACACGCTGTTTCACGGTCCCCCCGGATTGGGCAAGACCACGCTGGCGCAGATCATGGCGCGCGAATTGGGCGTCGGATTTCGGATGACGTCTGGCCCGGTTCTGGCCAAAGCTGGTGATCTGGCGGCGATCCTGACCAACCTCGAAGCGCGCGATGTGTTGTTTATTGACGAAATCCATCGTCTTAATCCGGCGGTCGAGGAAGTTCTTTATCCGGCACTTGAGGATTTCGAGCTTGATCTGGTGATCGGCGAAGGCCCTGCCGCGCGCACAGTGCGGATCGAATTGCAGCCCTTTACATTGATCGGGGCGACGACCCGCATGGGCCTGCTGACCACGCCCCTACGGGATCGCTTTGGTATCCCGACGCGGCTTGAGTTTTATAACGTCAAAGAACTCCACGAGATTGTCGTGCGCGGGGCCCGTCTGATGGGCGCGCCTGCTACGCCAGAGGGAGCCCAAGAGATTGCCCGCCGCGCGCGCGGCACGCCCCGCATTGCCGGGCGCCTGTTGCGCCGTGTCGTTGATTTCGCTGTGGTCGAGGGCGATGGAACCGTCACACACGAGATCGCAGATCGCGCGTTGACACGGCTTGGGGTTGATCATCTGGGGTTAGACGGGGCGGACCGTCGTTATCTGCGGCTGATCGCCGAGAATTATCAAGGTGGCCCTGTAGGGATCGAAACCTTGTCAGCAGCATTAAGCGAAAGCCGCGATGCGTTGGAAGAGGTGATCGAGCCGTTTCTGTTGCAGCAGGGGCTGATCCAGCGCACCCCGCGCGGGCGTATGCTGGCGCAAAAGGCGTGGGTGCATATGGGGTTGGATGTGCCAAGGGCCGGCGATCTGTTTGAATGATCGGGTGAAGACTTTTATGCCTTCGGCGAGGATATTTTTGGCAAGATGATAATGACCCCTGACACAGTTTCACAGTATTTTACGCGCAGTGACGGCAGCTATCTGTTTGCCCGCTGGGGCCGCCCGATTGCGCCGGTTGTATTTGGCGTCGATGAGGCGGCACTGCCGACCCTGAAGGGCGCAATCGCGGCTGTGGTTGCTATGGCGGGTCATGAGATGGCGGAGACTGACCCCGAGTTGGGCGTCAACCTGATGCTGTTCTTTTGTGCTGATTGGGATGAATTGCCCGCCGTTAAGGACTTGGACCGTTTGGTGCCGGAACTGGCTGATCTTGTCGTGCGCCTTAAGGCGGCGGATGCCAATCAATACCGGATCTTCCGGTTTGACGCGGCGGGCGCGATCAAGGCCTGTTTCGTGTTTCTGCGGATGGATCAACATCTGGCGGCGGTGCCTGCTGATACCCTCGCATTGTCACAAGCGGTGCAAAGCATTCTGTTATGGTCGGACGCCGCGTTTCAGGATCAATCCCCGCTGGCGCTGCTTGAGGGTGAAACGGTGGTGATCCGCCCCGAAGTGGGCGCGTTGATCCGTGCGAGTTATGATCCGGTGATGCCTGCGATGGCGCAGGATCCGTCCCATGCGTTGCGGCTGGCGGCCAGATTGGAGATCAACCTATGATCCATCACCACAAAATCCGCGTCTATTACGAAGATACCGATCTGGCCGGCATCGTCTATTATGCGAATTATCTGAAATTCATCGAGCGTGGGCGGTCTGAATGGGTGCGTGATCTTGGGATTGATCAGGTGGCGATGAAACAGGACGACGGCATTGTTTTTGCCGTCCGCCGGATTGAGGCAGATTATCTGGCCCCTGCAAAATTCGATGATGAACTGCTGGTCGAGACCCGCGTTGAGGCTGTTTCCGGGGCACGTTTGGTGCTGAACCAAGATGTAACACGGGCGGGGCAGGTGTTGTTTTCTTGCGTTGTGACCCTTGTCGCGCTGAATGAAAGCGGTGCCCCTGTGCGGCTTCCAGCGAATTTCCGCCGAAATTTGCACTGAAATCTGCGCCAAAACGCAAGCGTGACACCTGTTTGGTTGGATTTCCCCTGTGAATTGCGATAGCTGTTAGTGCAATCAGAGGCGAAATCGCCCGAAACCAAAGAGCAGGCAAATGGAAGCAGCAACCGACTTTACCATGTGGGCCTTGTTTGCCCGCGCGACCCTTATCGTCAAATTCGTCATGATTATGTTGGTTCTTGCATCTATCTGGTGCTGGGCTGTGATCATCGACAAGTGGATGCAATACCGCAAAGCCCGCGCCGAAGCGGCCGTTTTTGACCGTGCGTTCTGGTCTGGCGAGCCGCTGGATGCGTTGTTTGACAAGATAGGCGCGCAGCCCAAGGGCCAATCCGAAAAGATATTCGCCGCCGGAATGCTGGAATGGCGACGCAGTCATCGCCAAGATGGTGGGCTGATTGCTGGTGCGCAGGCGCGCATTGATCGCAGTATGGATGTGGCGATTGCCAAGGAAGCGGGTCATTTGCAAAAGGGTTTGCCAGTGTTGGCAACTGTGGGGTCGACCGCGCCGTTTGTAGGTCTGTTCGGCACGGTCTGGGGCATCATGAACGCCTTTATCGAGATTGCAGAGCAGCAGAATACCTCGCTCGCGGTTGTGGCCCCCGGTATTGCCGAGGCGCTGTTGGCCACCGGGCTGGGTCTGTTGGCCGCGATCCCTGCCGTTATTTTTTACAACAAGCTGAGTGCGGACAGCGACCGGATCGTCAGCGGCTACGAGGCCTTTGCCGATGAATTTGCCACGATCCTTAGCCGCCAATTGGATTCTTAAGCCATGGCCGCCGGAGTTATCAGACCGGACGATGGGGATGGCACACGTCGTCGCCGCCGCCGCACCCGCCGCACCCAGCCGATGGCTGAAATCAACGTCACGCCTTTTGTTGACGTGATGCTGGTGTTGTTGATTATCTTTATGGTTGCCGCACCTTTGCTGACGGTGGGGGTGCCTGTGCAATTGCCAGAAACGGCAGCCAACGCCTTGCCGTCCGAGGAGGAGGAGCCCCTGACTGTGACCCTCACCGCAGAAGGGATGTTGCTGATCCAGAACACGGAAACGCCTGAGGCTGATTTGATCTCTCGTTTGCAAGGCATCGCCGCCGAACGTGACAGCGACCGGATCTATCTGCGCGCGGATGGGGCCAATGCATGGAACCGCGTGGCGCAAGTTATGGGCGCGCTGAATGCCGCAGGATTTAACAACATCGGGCTGGTGACGGATATCGGTGGCCCTGCGTTTGACGGGTCAGACGGGTAGCAATCACATGAGTGTCGGCACAACCATATCAGGTGTTGGACATGCGGCACTGGTTGGCTGGCTCATCCTTGGATGGGGCCTGCAATCGGACCCGTTGCCATTTGAGGTGACCGAGGTGTCGATCGTATCAGGCGCACAATTCGCAGCCCTGACCCAAGGCGTGCAGCCCGATCAGCCGGGCGCAACGCCGGTCACGCCTGATGCGCCCGTCATTGATGAAACTCCCCCCGCGCCGCTGGCTGATACCCCACCCGAAGTGGCAACGCCGCCCCAGCCCGTCATTCCACCCGCGCAAGAAGACGCACCGGTTGCGCCAGTTTTGGCACCGCCGCCACAAGCCGAAGTCAGCGATGTACCGCCAGAGATCCCGCTCGATCAGGCGACGATTGTGACGCCGCCCCCGTCAACCGAATTGGGCACGTCCCTGAACCCCAAACCGCGCCCCGCGCCCCGTATCGCGCCGCAAGCCATCGCGCCGCCCACCGAAGACTTAGCCGTGGCCGAGGTTGACCAAACTGCGCCCAACCCTGACGCGGAGCCTGCCGAAGATGTGACAGAAGTTGACAAGACAACGGCGCAAGAAGAAGCCGCGCCCGAGATCGTGACCGAGGCGGAAACGCCAGCGGCCGCACCGGAACGGTCCCTGCGTCCGAAAACGCGACCCAACCGTCCTGCGGCACCGGCTGTTGATACCCAAACCCAAACCGCCACGGCCCCTGCTGCTGATGATGCCACCTCTGTCGCTGTTGCAGCAGCGCTTGCCGCCGTGACCCAAGCCGCGACCCAAGCCCCGCAACCGGGCAATCAAGGCGGAGGAGAGCTGAGCACGGATGCCAAAAACGGCTTTCTGCGCCAGATCGGCGGATGCTGGAATGTTGGCAATGCCGGCACCGATGTCTTGAACACAGTCGTGACGGTTGGTTTCAGCATGACCGAAGACGGCAAGCCTGATAGCAACTCGCTCCGGCTTGTGTCATTTACAGGCGGTACGCAGGCTTCGGCTGATATTGCCTATCAAATCGCAAGACGTGCTGTGATTAGATGTACCCGAGACGGCTATGATCTACCACGCGATCAGTTTGCGACGTGGCGAAATATTGAATTGACCTTCAATCCAGAGAGAATGAGGACAAGATGATTGTGCGTTTGTTGACCATCCTTGCCGTGCTGATGCTTGGCACACAGGCCATTGCCCAAGCCCCGCTTCGGCTTGAACTATCAGAAGGCGTGATTGAACCGCTGCCCTTTGCGGTGCCGACCTTTCAAGCGGAAGTCGCCGGATCAGAACAAATGGCCGCCGACATCAGTCGCCTTGTGGCCGAGGATTTGATTGGCACGGGCCTGTTTCGGCAAATTCCCGCCAGCGCTTTCATCAGCCAGCATGCCAGCTTTACGCAGGCCGTCGCCTTTGCCGATTGGCGCGCGATCAATGCGCAGGCGCTTGTGACAGGTGCCGCGACGGTAAACGGCGCGCAGATTATCGTAAAGTTCCGTGTCTATGACGTTTTTACAGGGACTGAATTGGGCGATGGGCTGCAATTTGTCGGCACAACGGATAGCTGGCGGCGTATGGCGCATAAAGTGGCCGACGCGGTCTATAGCCGGATCACGGGCGAGTCAGGCTATTTC
>JBLHNX010000185.1:0-5707 GCA_047622125.1 Paracoccaceae bacterium
AAAAGGTGCAGCAGATGGCAGGCCAGACCGCCCCGTTTTCCCGCTTCGAATGGATGATTGCCTGGCGATATATCCGCGCCAAACGCGCTGAAGGCGGCGTGAGTGTCATGACATGGATTTCCCTGATCGGCATTGCGCTGGCAGTCTTTGCACTGATCGCCACGCTCGCCGTGCGCAGTGGATTTCGCGCGGAGTTCGTTGATACAATCGTCGGGGCCAATGCGCATGTTACGATCTATCCACGCGGTGAACTGGTGCCAAACACCAGCATCATCATACGCCAGATCGAAGACTATGCGGCAATGGCAGATCGCATCGAAACCGTGCCCGATGTTGTGCGCGCCGCCCCCCTGATCAAAGCGCAGGTCATGGCTAACGCGGGCCAGTACAATACCGGCGTCGAAGTCTATGGGATCAGCGCGGCCGACCTTGCGGGCATCCCCCGCATTGCCGCCCCCGAGGAAAGCATGGGGCAGATCGAGCGGTTCGACGACGGTATCGCCGTGGGCTCTGGCGTGGCGCGCACGCTGGGTATTACCGTGGGGGATCGCATCCGCGTGATTTCCCCAAACGGGGTGCGCACGGCAATGGGAACCAGCCCGCGCACCGGCGCCTACGAGGTCGTCTATATCTTTACGGCCGGACGCTATGATATTGATAACACACGTATCTATATGCCTTTCATCGAGGCACAGTCGTTCTTTAACAAAGACGGGTTCGCCGACGAGATCGAAGTCATGGTAACCGACCCCGACGCCGTTGATGCCCATGTACCAGCCGTCGTCGCCGCCGCAGGCGAAGCGGTCATCCCTTGGACATGGCAGCAATCGAGCGGCAGTTTCCTGCGCGCTTTGGAGGTCGAGGACAATGTGATGTTCGTCATCCTGTCGATCCTCGTGCTGATCGCGTCGATGAACATCATTTCCGGCCTGATCATGCTCGTAAAAAACAAGGGCCGCGACATCGGCATCCTGCGCACAATGGGCCTCTCTGAGGGATCGGTGCTGCGTATCTTCTTCATCTGCGGGGCGAGTATTGGCACGATTGGCACGGCAATCGGCGTGGTGTTTGGCTGCTTGTTCGCGCTTTATATCGACCCGATATTCAGCTTTGTGAACGCGATGGGGCAGGGTGGTGTCTGGGATCCTTCGATCCGCGGTATCTATAAATTGCCTGCGAAACTGGAACTGGCCGATGTGATGTCGGCGGTGATCTTGTCGCTGTCGCTGTCATGGATTGTCACGCTATTCCCCGCGCGCCGCGCCGCGCGCATGAACCCCGTCGAGGCCCTGCGTTATGAGTGACATGATCCTGAATATCCAAGGTGTGACCAAGGTCTATAACCACGGCAAGCCAAACGCTGTCACTGTTCTTCAAGGCGTTGATCTACATGTGAAAAAGGGTGAAATCGTCGCACTTGTTGCGCCCTCGGGTGCGGGCAAATCGACCCTGCTGCATATCGCCGGACTACTTGACACCCCTGACGCCGGACAGGTCAGCATTTGCGGTTCTGACATGACCAATCTAGGGGATCGTCGGCGCACGGCCGCGCGACGCAACCAGATCGGGTTCATCTATCAATTCCACCACTTGTTGCCGGAGTTTAACGCCATTGAAAACATCGTGCTGCCGCAACTGGCGAACGGTGTTGCACATGGTGCAGCACAGGCCCGCGCGCAGAGATTGCTGGATCAGGTCGGCGTGGGCGCACGCGCCGATCACCGGCCCGCTGCATTGTCGGGCGGCGAACAGCAACGCGTCGCCTTTTGCCGCGCACTGGCCAATGAACCCCGCCTGTTGCTGGCCGATGAACCCACGGGTAACCTTGATCCGGGCACATCCGAGGTCGTGTTCAGCGCACTGATGGAACTTGTGCGCGGGACGGGGTTGTCGGCGGTGATCGCCACACACAACCTTGAATTGGCCGCACGGATGGACCGCACGGTCCGCCTTGAACAGGGAAAGATCGTAACGTGAAAATTTCCGTCGCCGAGATTGAAAGTGCCAGTACTTCCGCCCTGATTGCGCATGGCGCCGGGGATTTTCAGGCCCGCGAGGTCGCGCGCGCCGTGGCCCGCGCCGAAAGCTTGGGCAATGTGATCTGCGGCCTTTACTATCTTGAAAGCTATTGCGCGCAGCTTGCAACGGGGCGCGTGAATGGCACAGTTGAACCTGTCGTCAGTCAGCCGCGCGGTGGTGCGGTGTTGTCGGATGCAAGGTTTGGATTTGCCCAACCGGCCTTCACCCGTGCGCTGCCCTTGGCAATCAAGGCGGCCCGCGAAAACGGTGTGGCTACCCTTGGTGTGGCACATGCGCATACCTGCACATCGGTGGGCTTTTTCACCGAACAGATCGGCGCGGCGGGACTGATCGGGATCGGTATGACCAATGCCTCGCCAGTGGTCGCGCCTCCTTTGGGGGATGCCGCTGTAATTGGCACGAATCCCATCGCCATGACCGTACCTGGCGACGATGGCCCGCGTATGCACTTTGATTTCTCGACCTCGGCTGTTGCACTGGGCAAGATCACGATGGCAAAGGCGGCGGGCGAAAAGATACCGCTTGGTTGGGCTGTGGACGCACAAGGCGTGCCAACGACCGACCCCGATGCAGCCCTGAAAGGCGCGCTGGTCAGTGCGGGCAGCTACAAGGGCTGGGGTCTGGGCCTGATGGTTGAATTGCTGGCCGCTGGCATGACGGGCAGCGTCAATTCGCTGGACGTAAAGGGGTTAAAACTACCCGATGGGCCGCCCCATGGTTTGGGGCAGTTCTATATCCTCATGGACCCCGCAACATATGGCGATGACTTCGGCGCGCGGTTTGAACGTGTGGCCGAGGCCGTTGCACAACAAGACGGCGCGCGCATTCCCGGAGCAGAGCGGCATGTGATGGATGTCATCGACGTGCCCGACGCACTTTGGCACCTCGTACAATCTCTCGCGCGGGCCTGACATTCGCGTGAGACTTTGTGCCAAGTGCTTGAGCATGACAGCGCGCAGGGTATGGTCCGATCAAACACCAGTTTGAAAGGTTTCCGTCATGCGTTCGCTTATTCTTGCCCTGCCAATCCTCCTTGCGGGCGCACCGCTCACCGCGGAACCCATCAGTTTTGAGGGATGGAGCGAACAGCGGTTTTCCCTGTTTCAAAAAGTCGATTACGGGTTTTCCAGCAGCCGGCTCAGCGTGTCGTCAGACGATTCGGCCTCAATGGCCTATCGCCGGTTGTCAGCCCAATTTTGGGACGCGCGCAGTGCAAACTGGTCTTGGACCGTTAGCGAAGGCGTGCCCGCGACGGACCTGACGCTTAAGGGCGGCGATGATCGCAACCTGTCGCTTTATTTCGTGTTCATGCCCGAGGCCGAGGCGCAGCGCATTGGCGACGGCGGCTCGATCCGCAGCCTGCTTGATAACGAACAGGCCCGTGTACTGGTTTACGTTTGGGGCGGCGCACATGGGCGCGGTGATGTGCTGGCCTCGCCCTATCTGGGGCCGCGTGGCAAAACGATCATCCGCCGCCCTTCGGGGACCGGATCGTTCAGTGAAAGCGTTGATCTTGCCGATGATTATGCGCAGGCCTTTGGCGGCGTGGCGGGCGCGCTTGTCGGGCTGGCGGTATCTGCAGATAGCGATGACACAAATTCCACCATTCGCGGCGAAATCAGCGGCCTTTCAATCAACTAGGCCCTTTGCGTCACAAAGACCCCCGCCGCCATCATCGCGATCCCTGCGGCGCGGGTCCAATCCATTGGTGTCGGGGTCGCGGCGAACAGCCCGAAATGGTCGATCGCCGCAGCCGAAACCAATTGCCCCAACAGCACAAAGAATACCGCGTTGCCGACCCCGAAACTGGGCGCGACCCATGTGATCGACAGGACGTAGAACGCCACCAACACGCCCCCTAGAAACAAATGGCGCGGGGCATCGGTAAGTCGTGCCACGGCGGAAGGGTTCGTCACCAGCGCCGCGATCAGCGCCACCAGAAACGCCACGACGAAAAGTGCCGTTGCCGCAACGGCAGGCGACCCGATTGTGCGGCCAAGGGTGGCGTTCAGTGCCGCCAGAATCGGGATGCCTAATCCCGCGGCAAGCATGATAAAAGCGGCTGTCGGCATGTTGAAATCCTTTATCTAGTCACAGACGCCTTGCAGATTTGCATTTGTGGCGACGCCCGTGATTGTGTCGGGGCGGGGTGATTGCAGCGGCGGGGTGACGGCCATCGCCTCGGATAGTTTGGCCCAAAGGCGTTGCGTGCGCGCGCCTTCAGGGACGATTGTGCGACAGCAGACGTATTCCTCGACCAGCGAGGCTTGCTGCTCGTAACCCATCGCAAGAAACGGAATTTCCCCATCTGGATCAAATAGATATGGATCATCCGTGCGTCCGTGTTCGGCCGCAGCACGCAGTGGATGATAGCCGGTCACCGCCCTGTTTTGCCATTGCCAGACATGTGTCATCTCGTGGGCGAAATACATGGCCGCGACGATATTCATCGCCTGCGGGTAATCGGGCAGGTAGTCCGGCGCGGTCCAATCGGTGCTGGTCAGCACGCGGTTGAACAGCACGACGCCAGCCGTGCGGGCGGTAAATGTCGGGGCGCTGGGCGCTGGCCCGATCCGCTCGCGGCAAGTGACCTGTGGGCGCACGGCGTAGGTTGATGTGGACAGCCCGATAAGGGCATTTTGCGATAACCGGATCGGCGCAGGGTCCAATGTCGGCCCCATGATATCAGCGGTCAGCCGCAATTCGCCGTCTGACAAAGGGCGGCCGCAGGCCGCAAGAAAAATGAGGGCAAGTATGGTCAGGCGCATAGGTGCTAGCCTAACGTGGGACTGATCCAGATCAAGGTGAATACGCGTGGGCGGGCGCAGACTTGCCATGCGAACAGCAGGAGACAGCAATGCATAGATCAATCGTCATTATCGGTGCGCTGGCATTGGCCGGCTGCGTTGAACAGCCCGTGGATGTAACCCTCGAAGCGGGCGCGGTTGCATTTGCGCAAGATTGCGCCGGATGCCATGGCGGCGACGCACGCGGCGCGGGTGATTTTGGCCGCGGGTTGATCCGGGTGCCACCCGATTTGACCACCCTGACGCAGCGCTATGGCGGCACATACCCGCGCGATTTCGTGATGAGCACAATCGACGGATACACCCGTGGTGATCACTTTAGCGCCGCGATGCCGGAATTTGGCGCGGGCGACATGGGGCCAACTGTGATCGTCGAACAAGACGGGATCGGCACACCGGTACCTGCCCGGCTTCTGGCGCTGTCTGCCTATCTGGAAAGCGTTCAACGATAAACCAAAGGTGACACTATGCGAAACCTGATTTCAACTATTCTGGTCGGATTTGGCCTTGCGACGCCGCTCATCGCGCAGGACGTCGACAACGGGAGCGCGCTTTATCAGCGACACTGCGCGACCTGTCATGGGCTGGGCGCATCCGGAGATGGGCCGATGGCCCCCGCACTTGTGATCCAGCCACCCGATCTGACAGCCCTTGCAGCCGATAACGGCGGCGTCTTCCCGACGTTGCGCGCCGTCATGCGGATCGACGGGCGCGACCCGCTTATCAGTCACGGATCGCCGATGCCGGTTTTCGGTGCATTTTTTCAAGGCAACGATACCGCGCTCAAGGCGGCGTCGGGCCAGCCGATCATGACCAGCCGCTTGACCGCGGATTTGATCGCCTTTCTGGAGGGCGTGCAG
>JBLHNX010000186.1:0-5674 GCA_047622125.1 Paracoccaceae bacterium
TCAAATTCTGCCGCAAGGTCGGAATACATCCCGTCAAACGCCAGCTTGAAATCGGGACCATAGTTGTTGGACGCTTCAAGCCCAATCAGCAGCACAGCAACCTCCGCGTCCCGCGCCGCTGCCAAAATTCCCCGCAGGTTGTCGCGGCTGACAGCTGGATCTATGCCGCGCAGGAAGTCATTGCCGCCCAGTGTTACGATCATGCCAGCCACGTCCGGCGTCAGCGTCCAGTCAACCCGCGAAAGACCGCCCGCTGTCGTGTCCCCCGAAACGCCAGCGTTGATCACCACCACATCGGCCCCGTTTTCGCGCAGCCAGCCTTCGAGCTGTGGCACCAAGCCGTCCTCTTGTGCCAACCCAAAACCGGCCGTCAGGCTGTCACCCAAGGCGGCAATTGTCACAGGTTCGGCCTGCGCCACAGCGCCACAGGTGAACACGGCGGCAAGTCCGAGGTTGCGCATTCCCCGCAGCGCCCCATATCCAGTGGAGCGAAGCCATTGAAAGCCCTTGCTGATGTCCAATCCAATCTTGTCACTGTCAGATGTGTCCCTGTCCTTGCGCGGCAATGCGGGGATGGTCGATATCCTGCACGGCATCACTCTTGATGTGCAGCCGGGTGAAACCGTGGGGTTGGTCGGGCCAAGCGGGTCTGGCAAATCGTCACTCCTTATGATCATGGGCGGTCTGGAACAGGCCACGGGCGGTTCGGTTCAGGCATTGGGCCAGGACATGACCCACATGGGCGAAGACGAACTGGCGCGCCTGCGTCGTGACAATATGGGGGTGGTGTTCCAATCCTTCCACCTCATTCCGACAATGACCGCTTTGGAAAATGTTGCGACCCCGCTGGAACTGGCGGGCCACCGCGATGCATTTGCGCGGGCCGAGGCTGAATTGGTCGCAGTGGGACTTGGTGATCGCGCAGGGCATTACCCCAACCAATTATCGGGCGGCGAACAACAGCGCGTGGCCTTGGCACGTGCCGCCGCCCCGCGCCCGAAACTGCTACTGGCTGACGAACCCACTGGCAATTTGGATGGAACCAACGGGGCGGCGATAATTGATCTGCTGTTTGATTTGCGCGATCGGCATGGCGCGACCTTGATCCTTGTCACCCACGCGCCCGAACTGGCCACCCGTTGTGACCGCGTAATCTCTTTGCGTGACGGGCGGATCGCGGTTTGAGCCTCGCGCTCGCCTCGCGTTTTGCGCGCCGCGAATTGCGCGGGGGCCTGCGCGGCTTTCGCATCTTCCTTGCGTGCCTTGCCCTTGGTGTCGCCGCGATTTCTGCCGTCGGCACCGTGCGCGCCGCAATCGAAGCGGGTTTAGAGCGCGAAGGCGCAGCCCTGCTTGGCGGCGACGCCGAAGTTGAATTCACCTACCGTTTCGCGCGCAACGATGAACTGGCTTGGCTGAACGGTATCGCCGACGATCTCTCGGAAACTGTCGATTTCCGCTCGATGGTCGTGGTGGATCGCGACGTGGTGGAACGCGGACTGACCCAGATCAGGGCCGTGGATTCTGCCTACCCGCTAGTCGGCGCCGTCACCCTTGATCCGCCCATTCCATTGGCCGAGGCCTTGGCCGATTACGGCGCGGTCATCGAACCTCTTCTCGCCGACCGTCTTGCCCTTAACGTTGGCGACACGATCCGCCTTGGCACGCAGGACTTTACGCTCCGCGCGATCCTGACGCGTTACCCCGACAATGGCGCGTCGGGCTTTGCCCTTGGGCCGCGCACAATCGTGCGGACAGTGGACTTGGCGGATGCCGGCCTGATCGCCGAAGGTACGCTGTTTTCCACGCATTATCGCCTCAACTTGCCCGCCGATGCCGACCTTGCTGCCCTGGAGGCCGAGGCCGAGGCGAAATTCAGCGATAGTGGTTTGCGCTGGCGCGATGCCCGCGAAGGCGCGCCGGGCATTGCCCGATTTGTTGACCGCATCGGCGCGTTTCTGGTGTTGATCGGATTGTCGGGCCTTGCAGTTGGCGGCGTCGGTGTATCGGCGGCTGTGCGCGCCTATCTGTCTGGTAAATCCGAAGTCATCGCGATCCTCAAGACGCTTGGCGCGACCCGTGCAACGATCTTTCAGACATACTTTTTACAAATTGGCGCTCTCACCATTCTTGGCGTTGCTATCGGTGTGATCCTTGGCGCAGGCGTCCCGGTTGTCCTCGCGCCCCTGATCCAAGCCGGCCTGCCATTTCCAGCCGAATTCGCCTTCTACCCCGCCCCCATGGCCGAGGCTGCGCTTTATGGCGTCCTGTCCGCCCTGATCTTCACGCTTTGGCCGCTTGCGCGCGCCGAAGAAATCCGCGCCGCCGCCTTGTTTCGTGATGCGTTTTCTGGCGGCCGCGCCCTGCCCGCAACACGCTATGTTATCGCCACATTCCTGCTGATTGCCGCTCTTTTGGGTGCAGCCATTGTCCTCTCTGGCACGACCTTTCTGACGCTGTGGACCGCTGGCGGCATACTATTCGCGCTCGCACTTCTCGCCGTAAGCGCCCTTATCGTGCAATTCCTCGCCCGCACCACCCGCCGCGCCGCACGGGGCTTTCCAGCGACCCGTATGGCCCTTGCCGCGATCGGCGGGCAAAGGGGAGAAGCGACTTCGGTTGTGCTCTCACTGGGGCTTGGCCTTGCCGTGCTGGCCGCCGTTGGCCAAATTGACGGCACCCTGCGAAACTCCATCAGCAATGAACTCCCCGAGATCGCGCCGTCCTATTTCTTTGTCGATATTCAACCGAACCAGATCGACGGCTTTCGCGCCCGTCTTGCCGACGACAGCCAAGTAAACCGCGTCGATAGTGCACCGATGCTGCGTGGCGTCATCACCCAGATCAACGGCATGCCTGCGAGCGATTTCACCGATCATTGGGTGATCCAAGGCGACCGGGGCGTGACCTATGCCGCGCAGGCCGGCGCGGGCACGACCATTACTGCAGGCGAATGGTGGCCAGCTGATTATAGCGGCCCGCCACTTGTGTCGTTTTCTGCTGAAGAAGCCGCTGAAATGGGCCTTTCGCTGGGCGATACGATCACCGTCAATATCCTTGGGCGGGAGATCACCGCCACTATCACCAGCTTTCGAGAAGTAGACTTTGGCACCGCCGGGATCGGTTTCGTTATGTCGATGAACCCTACCGCGCTAACCGGTGCGCCACACAGTTGGATTTCTACGGTTTACGCCCAAGAGGCCGCCGAAGCCGCGATCCTGCGCGATCTTGGCAATGCCTATCCCAACATAACCGCGATCCGTATTCGGGACGCGATTGATCATATCATTGCCTTGCTGGGGGGCATCGCGACGGCGACGCGATATGGTGCCCTCGCCACGCTGATTACTGGCTTCCTTGTTCTGATCGGGGCCGCAGCCGCGGGTGAACGCGCCCGCACCCACGAGGCCGCGATCCTGCGCACACTCGGCGCGACACGGGGATTAATCCTGCGCAGCTTTGCACTGCGCGCGCTGATCCTTGGCGCGGCCGCGGGCGGCGTCGCGCTTGCGGCTGGAATTGCAGGTGGCTGGGCCGTGAGCACATTTGTCATGGAAACCGACTACACCGTGATCTGGACCTCAGCAGGCGCCATAATCATCGGCGGTGTGCTGGCCGTTTTGGCGGCAAACCTAGCCTTTGCATGGCGTCCCCTGATGATGCGCCCCGCCCGTGTACTGCGAGCGCGCGAATAGGCTAGCGCCGCGCGTGCAGCAAGCCGATCAATCGTCCATGTCGCGCAAACGGGCGCGCAGGCACTTCGGGCCCGCCGCCTTTGATGACCCGCCATGCAAGTAGCAAAGCCACGCCAGCAAAGACAATGCCGCCCAGCGCCTGCCCTATCAACACACCAGGCGCGCCCCACCACATTCCGCCAAGGATCACAAACGGGATCGTGCCCAAGGTGTGCCGCCCCCAGTTTACAGCGGTCGAATAGAACGGATGCCCAAGATTGTTGAACGCCGCATTGGCGACAAAAATAACCCCGTTGAAAAAGAACAGCAGGCTAAGCGGCCCTGCGAACAAGAACACCAACGACAGTGCCTGCCCTTCAAGGGCGAACAGCCAAGCAAGCGGGCCGCGCAGCAGAAATAGTAACACTGACACGACGGCTACAATGGCAAGTGTAAACAGCAAGCCATCAATGATTGTCCGCCGCACCCGCGCGTATTGCCCTGCACCCGCGTTCTGGCCGATGATCGGGCCAATCGCACCCGACATCGCAAAAATCACGCCAAATGCCACAGGCGTCATGCGCGCGATAATCGCCATGCCCGCCACGGCTTCCTCGCCAAAGGCGGCCATGGAACGGGTGACATAGGCTTGCCCGATGGGTGTCGCCAGTTGGGTCAATACCGCAGGCACACCGATCGCCAAGATCGGCGTCAGGTCAAGACGGAGCGACGCAAGCGAAGGCCGCCCAAAGCCGCCATAATGACGCACAATCGGCCAAAGGGCCGCAACGGCCATGGCAACGCGCGCGGCGACACTGGCCAATGCCGCGCCCGTCAGTTCAAGGTCAAACCCAAAGATCAGGATCGGGTCCAGCACCGCGTTGATTATCGCGCCCCATATCGTCGCCATCATCGCCCGGCGCGCATCACCATGCGCCCGCAAGATCGCACCTCCGACCATGCCGACCAACAGGAACGGCAGGGATGGCACGACAATCGCAAGGTAGTGCACCGCCAATTCAAGCGTGTCACCCTTAGCGCCCATCAGCTTGGCAAGGGGCGCCAGATTTGCCCAGACGATCCCGGCGAAAACGGCACCAAACACGACGCCATATATCAACGCGTTCGTTGCACGGCGTTGCGCTGTTTCGGTGTCACCTTGCCCCAAGGCGCGCGCCACAAGCGCCCCTGCTGCAATCGCCATGCCGATCCCAAAGGACGACGTGAAAAACAAGATTGCGCCAGCATACCCGACTGCGGCGGCCAGTTCGGCCTTTCCCAACATCGCAATGAAGATCATGTCGACAAAATCGACCATAAACACGGCCATCAGCCCAAGGCTCGATGTCAGGGCCATGACCGTGATGTGGCGCAGCGGTGAGCCGCTGAGAAAGACCGCTCGCGATGTATCAGACATGATTGGCCACGACCTCGCGGATCGCATTCAAAAGCACATCCATGTCGCTAAATCGCGTCCGGTGGTTGGTGATATTGACACGGATCGCCACTTTGCCGCCCAGACGCGTGGTCGAGGGGGCCGCAATCCCGCTGACTTGCAAAGCCACCACGATCCGGTCGTTCAAAGCATCAAGTGCCGCATCGTCCAGCCCCTTGGGCACGGCGCGAAAACAGCAGATATTCATCGCGACAGGCGCGAGGCGTTCAAAGCTGGCGTCGGCGTCAACCGACCGTCCCAAATAGGCCGCCTGATCGCAGTTTTGCGTGATAAGCGCACCGATTTTGGCGGGGCCATGCTCGTTCAGATGCGCCCAGATCTTTAAGGCGCGAAACCCGCGCGACAGTTCGGGCCCGTAATCAACGGGCCACGGGTTGCCTGCCGCCAGCCCTTGGGTTGCAGGGAGCAGATAATCAGGGCGGTCGGAAAATGCGCGGCGATGCGCGTCCTCGTCGCGGATCAGCACAAAGCCCGCGTCGTAATTCACATGCGCCCATTTGTGGAAATCAAAGGCGAGGGAATCCGCGCGCTTGATCCCCGACAGGCG
>JBLHNX010000187.1:0-5661 GCA_047622125.1 Paracoccaceae bacterium
CTCGTAGAAGAGTGCGCCTTGCGCTTCTTGCTTAGGTCCCAACATCGTCAATCCCCCTGCATTCACAAGCAAATTGAATCAGTGATCGGACCTCAAATCAACAAGAGTTTTTCAACAAAATCCGCCCATTCCGACGCCGCTGCAACCGTGCCAAGCGTAGTGCAAAATTGCCAAACTTCCTCTGAACTGTCATCGAAGCACCTAACGCGAACTGGAGGTTCGTATGGATGCCGAGAACAGATCGGTCATTGATCACTACAAGCGCAATAACATAATGCTGCGCATTCTTGACGCGCTTTCAGGTGGAGGTTACGACCCGGACGACCTAACGATTGCAGCTCTGAGCGAGGTGGACCATCTTCATGGTGGAGCGCTAGCAACGACCGTTGCGCAAGCTGAACTAGCTGCAATACCGAAGGGCTGCCACGTTCTTGATGCCGGTTGTGGTATAGGTGGACCTAGCCGCTATTTGGCAGACACCTACGGATGCACAGTAGACGCGATCGATCTTACTCCGGAATTTGTCGAGGTTGCTCGCCAGTTAAACGAAAAAGTTGGTCTTGGCGATAAAATCACTGTGGAAGTAGCTAGCGTTACCAGCCTTCCTTATGCGGATCAGAGCTTTGATGTGGTGTTAAGCCAGAACATTTCAATGAACGTCTCGGATAAATCCGCAATGTTCAAAGAAGCATTTCGTGTTCTCAAACCGGGTGGAATATTCACGTTCAGCCATCTTGCGGACGGGCCGAACGCGCCGCCGATATATCCGTTGCCTTGGGCACTTACTCCCGAAGTCAGCTTTTTAGAAACCCCACAGAAAATCACAGAAATATTGTCGGCCTCAGGATTTATTGAGATTGAAGACAAAGCATCGATGGCAAGCTCAAAACCTGGTGGACCGCCCCCACTGGGGACGATCGGGGGAGCGTCTGCAATGGGTGACGATCTGCCCACGAGAATTCAGAACTCAGTACAGTCAAATCAAGGGGGTCGACTAGTGCCAATGATAGTTGTTGCCCGACGCCCTATTTAAACTGGGCCACACAGCAGTTTTCAATATTATCAATGAACGCTTCGTCCGCATGGCAGACCTCGGCGCATCGTGCAGCTAACGGCAGCAATGAGCCCTCACTGCCAAATGCTGCAAGCTGCGCTTGGTATGGACATGGCGGCCAGCACGTTCTGTAAATATGGCTTAGAGTTCATTTCCTGCGCGCCGCTCTTGCAGTTTTAGAAGCAAGTTTGCCCCTATGCGAGCGAGCGGTTCCGGTGGCAGGCGCTTCGGCATTTCTGCCGTGAGTGCGCGATTGAGCGCAGGTGAGGTTGTCCCCAAGGCTAACTCAGTGGCCAACCCTCCAGCCAACGTGCCTTTCGCAATGCCTAAACCATTCTGACAGCAAGCCGAAAACAGGCCCTGATCCAGTTCGCCGATCACCTGCACATTGTTCCGGCTAAGGCATAGCCTGCCGCCCCAGCGGAATTCCATTCCGACGTCTTTGAGCATTGGAAACCGCGCTCCAAAGGCGCGGTCATGATCACGGGCGACGCGCTCGATACGGGCTGCGCTGACCTCCATTGACGGATCAAACGTGAACCGATTGCGGATGATGATCCGGTCGCCGCCCACACCTGATAAACGTCGCACGGTCGTTCCCATCGGATCGGCAGGGGTCAGGCCCCAGATTGGCTGTCCGCCCAAACGTGCAACTTCCTCGGTGCTTAGAACCCGGGTCATTGAGGCATAGGTAAATACATGCATCAACCTGCCGGGCAGATAACCGAAGCTGTTCAAATGCCCGTTCACAGCCATGATCACACGCGGTGCTGTGACTTGGCCCTTGGGGGTCGTCGCGATCCAGTCGCCATCCCGCTCCAAAGCAGTGACGGGGCTCATCTCATGGATCGACACACGGTTGGATCGTAGCCCGGCGGCGATGCCGCGCACATACATTGCCGGTTGGATCATTGCGGTGCCCGGCGTGAACAAGCCGCTTTGATAATAATCCGTGCCAGTGATGTCACGCATCTGGGCCGCGTCATACATCTGATAGGGTTCGTTCATCGCTGCAAGATGGCGCGCAAAGCTAGTGTTATGCGCGATTCCCGTATCTGTCACCGCACCGTTGATCTTGCCCGATACAACAAAGGCCTCTTCGTTAAGCCCGTACTCCTGAACCATCTCGCGCGCATGGTCGATGCCACGTCGATTATCTTGGGTTTGAGCCAGATCGGCGTCCAACGCACCGCCATAGTCGTCAGACGTCAGATCATGTGGGAGATCGATCATGAACCCTGAATTGCGCCCCGCCGGACCATCGCCCACGCGCACAGCATCCAGCACGACGATACGATCACCAGGCACTTGTTTGGACAGGCGATGTGCCGCAGCTAACCCTGCAAATCCCGCGCCAATCACCAACCAGTCAGCAGTGATCTTGCCTTCCAAAGGCGTCGGGGGTTCGGCATTTGGCAACAACCGGTTCCAGCCCGCGGGACCGGGGTCACGAGGCAAACGGGCGACCTTCACGTTAATAGTCCTGATTAAGCGCGTCAGCCGCGGGAATTTCACGTTCGCGCCGGGCAACGTAGTCAAGCAGCGCTTCGTTAACGCCAGCGTCCAGTTTCGGTTCTTCGTATTCGTTTAGCATCGCGCGGGCGCGGATTAAGGCGCGTTCATTGATCTCAATACCGCCTTCGGCCTGCCATTGCTCGATGGCGTTGTTGTCGAACATCTCGGGCATAAAGAACGCCTTCTGGAAGTGCTCCAACGTATGCGGATGCCCCAAATAGTGGCCACCGGAACCAACATCGGCAACGGCAGCGATGGCCGTATCGAAATCATCCCAATTGATCCCTTCAGCCATGCGATAGCCCATGGCGCACATTTCGGCATCAACGATGAACTTGGCGGTTGAACAATGCATGCCAGCCTCGTTCCAGCCCGCCGAATGCCAAACATAATTGGCACCTGCCATCAGCACCGCATTCAGCGTCATTGCAGATTCGTAGCCCGCCTGTGCATCAAACGTCTTGGCCCCGCCAAGCGTGTTCGACGTGCGCCAAGGCACGCCGTAGAACCGCGCCATCTGACCGATCATAAAGTTCATCAAACTGATCTCGGGCGTGCCTGCCATGGGTGCGCCCGACTTCATGCTGACGGTGGACAAATAGTGTCCGTAAATCGCGGGGCAGCCTTTGCGGATGACTTGCGTGTAGGCCAGCGCGCTCAACGCCTCTGCGTTCAGCTGAGCAACGGATGCGGGGACACTGGCGGGCGTATTGGCGCCGCCAAGCACAAACGGCGAGCATAGGACGGGCTGGTTTCGCTTGCAAAACGCCCGCATGGACCCAAGCATGGTTTCATCCCAAACCAGAGGCGAGTTACCGTTGCAGTTGCCGGTCACAACCGGATGCGTGTCGATGTAGTCGTCCCCAAACAAGATCGCGGCCATCTCGATTACGTCTTCGGCATTCTTGGGGCTGGTGGTCATGCCCATGAACGTCTTGTCAGAGTATTTCATCGAGGAATAAGTGATGCGCAGGTGGCGCTGACTGATGGGGTGGTCGTAGGGTTCCACGATATGATGCGCTGAGGAATGGATCGCAGGCAGCATCTGGCTTAGCTTGTGGAAATTCGCCAAGTCATCAAGCGTCGGATTACGGCGCACATCGTCAAGGTCGCGCACATATGGTGCGCCCGTCATCGGAACAAAGATCGCGTGATCCTTGCCAAAGGGCAGGTTATTGGCCGGGTTTCGCGCGTGATACGTAAAGCTTTCGGGTATCGAAGCGATGAGTTCACGCACCAGATGCCGGTCGAGATAAACCATCTCGCCTACGACTTTTGCGCCCGCACGCTTCCAATCGGCCAAGGCGATGTCATCGCGGAACCGAACGCCCACGTTTTCAAGAATATCCATCGACGCGGCATCGATCTTTTCGATCTGTTCCGGCGACATGGGTTCAGTCAGTGGCAGCTTGCGTTTGAGTGCCGGTAGCATCTTCACATCGCGCGTCTCGCGGATTGCCTTGCGCGCGCCGCGACCGCGGCGGACGGTGCCAACTGCATCAACGCTCATGCGACGTTGTCTCCGTCGGCCGGATCGGTCAGATCGATCCAGATTGTTTTGATCTCGGTGTATTGATCATGCGCATGGATCCCGTTGTCACGCCCGCCAAAGCCGGATTGCTTGTACCCACCAAAGGGGGTCGCGATATTGCCTTCGCCGTAGCAGTTTATCGTAACGGTGCCCGCGCGAATGTCGCGGGCCGCACGGATGGCGTTGCGGCCACCTGCAGAAAAGACCGCCGCCGCAAGGCCATATGCCGTGGCATTGGCGACCTGTACGGCTTCGTCATTGCTGGCCACAGTGATGACACTGAGAACCGGACCGAATATTTCTTCACGGGCACGCTTATCTTCCGCGCTGACCTCGATCACCACGGGCGCCACGAATGGGCCGTCGTCTTTGGTGTCCAGATAACCACGCACCTTGGCGCAATGCCCTGCGTCAATCAGTGCGCCGATATGGTTGGCGGGGTCCAACGGGTCGCCGACTTTCCAGTCGCGGATGCGGGCCGTTATCTTTTCCAACAACGCGTCTTTGACGTCGGCGTGGACAATCAGCCGCGACGTGGCCGAACAGTTCTGGCCTGCGTTCCAGAAAGCGGCGTTAACCACATGTTCTGCCACATGATCAAGGTTTTCGGCATCATCAAAGACCACAGCAGGGTTCTTGCCACCACATTCCAAGACGACCTTCTTCAAGTTGCTATCCGCGGCATAATGCAAGAACTGCCGTCCGGTTTCTGTCGATCCCGTAAAACTGACCATATCCACATCCATGTGGCGGCCCAGCGGTTCACCAACTGAAGGTCCATCCCCTGGAAGGACCTGCAAAACGCCGCGCGGCACGCCCGCTTCGTGGGCCAATTCGGCCACGCGTAGCGCGGTCAGGCTAGTTTGCTCGGCTGGTTTGACGATTACCGAACATCCCGCGGCCAATGCTGGGCCGATCTTCCAAGCCAGCATCATCAACGGGAAATTCCACGGCAAAACAGCCGCGACCACGCCTATCGGTTCGCGGACGATCATCGCTATCGCACCGTCCCCTGTCGGCGCAGTTTGGTCGTAGATTTTGTCGATGGCTTCCGCGTGCCACTTTATGCATTGGATCGTCTCAGGCAGATCGATCAATTCACAATCGCGGATCGGTTTACCACTTTCGACACTTTCCATCACCGCCAATTCGCGGCGATTGCGGGTCAGCAATTTACACAGGCGGATTAGAACGTCCTTGCGCACCTCGGGATCGAGTTTCGACCAGTGACCTTGATCAAAAGCTTCGCGCGCCTTGATGACGGCAAGGTCGACATCCTTGGCAGTCGCGGTCGAGATTTGGGCAATCTCAACCCCTGTCGCAGGGTTGGTTGTCGCCATCATCGGGCCATCCCCACGCTGGTACTTGCCGTCGATGAACGGGCTGCGCGCCACATCAAGCGCCTCTGAGATGGCGATGTATTCGGCCTGTGTAAGAAGATCAATCATAGCGGGGCCCCTGTGATGTTGGTGAGGGCCGTGTTCATGGTGCGGATCACCTCGGCCAATTCGCGTTTGTCGTCTTTGTTGAGCGGCTGCAGCGGTTTGCGCGGCGGGCCTGC
>JBLHNX010000188.1:0-5632 GCA_047622125.1 Paracoccaceae bacterium
CACGACGACCATGGTTGCAGGGCGCACAGGCCCCCAAGGGATCGTGCCAGAAGGCTCTCCGTTCGAGGATTTCTTTCGCGAATTCGATGATCGCGGCGACGGCGCGCCACGCCGTTCCTCGGCCCTTGGGTCGGGTTTTGTGATCTCGGCAGACGGTTACATCGTCACCAATAACCACGTCATCGAAGGCGCCGACGAAATCATGATCGAGTTTTTCTCGGGCGAAGAACTGCCCGCAGAACTGATTGGCACCGACCCCAACACAGACATTGCCTTGCTCAAGGTCGATGCAACCGATCTGCCGTTCGTTGTCTTTGGTGACAGCAACGCCGTTGGTGCGCGTGTTGGCGATTGGGTCATTGCGATGGGCAATCCGTTGGGGCAGGGGTTTTCGGTCTCGGCGGGTATCGTGTCGGCACGCAACCGCGCGCTGTCGGGCACCTATGATGACTACATCCAGACCGACGCCGCGATTAACCGTGGCAACTCGGGTGGCCCGCTTTTCAACATGGACGGTGAAGTCATCGGCGTGAACACCGCGATTCTGTCACCAAACGGTGGTAGCATCGGTATCGGTTTCGCGATGTCTTCGGCTGTTGTAATCAACGTGGTCGACCAGTTGCGCGAATTTGGCGAAACCCGTCGCGGTTGGCTGGGTGTGCGTATTCAAGACGTCACACCGGATATGGTCGACGCGATCGAAGGACTAGATGCCGCGCACGGTGCTATGGTCACAGACGTGCCAACTGGCCCTGCCGAAGATGCGGGCATTCTGTCGGGCGACGTGATCTTGACGTTTGACGGCACCGAAGTCGCCGATACGCGCCAATTGGTGCAGATCGTTGGTAATTCGCCGGTCGGAAAATCTGTCGCCGTCGAAGTACTGCGCGCAGGCGAGATGGAAAACCTTACGGTTGTTCTGGGCCGCCGCGAAACCGCTGAAGCGGCTGGCACGGCGCAGCTAGACGATGCACCCATGGAACCGGCAGCCGCCGATTTGATGGGAATGACGCTTTCCGAAGTCACGCCCGAACTGACGCAGGAATTCCAGCTCAGCGGTAACGATGGCCTTGTGGTGACGCAGGTTGCTGCCGATAGCGAAGCTGCTGACAAAGGCATTCAGCCGGGTGACCTGATCACCGAAGCAGGCCAGCAAAAGGTCGTGACCGTCAGTGATCTTGAAGACCGCGTGGACGAAGCGAAAGAAGCTGGGCGCAAGTCGATCCTGTTGCTTGTGCGGCGTGGCGGTGACCCCCGCTTTGTCGCCCTTAGCCTAGACGAATAACGCTTCCGACGATACTCGCAACAAAGGGCGCTCCATTGGGGCGCCCTTTTTGCATGGGGTTGACGCATCGCATAGGGCTTCCTATTTACCCCTCAGGTTCGGGATGCCTGCCGCTCGCCCCCGCAAGGGGATGGTGAATATCCCGCGACGACCCCCGCTTTCAACAATTCGACATGTTGGCGAACTGGTAACGCGAGCCCCGTCTAAAAGCCGATTGTCACGTTGAAAGGCTGAAATGATGCAGACCCAAACCCCCACTCCGACCCTTGCCGCGCTCAAGGATCAGGCCCGCCGGTTGCGCGCTGACCTGACCGCGCGCGGTCACGTCACGACCCATTCCCAAGCGCTTGAAATGCTGGCGCACAAAATGGGCCAGCGTGATTGGAATACGCTTTCGGCGCTGGCTGATCGCACAAACGCGCCACCCCCGCTAACCCTTGGGGCGCGCATTGGCGGGCGCTACCTTGGCCATGACGTGGCCGGTGTTGTGCTTGCGATTGCCGCCCATGCCGGTTTGACTCGGCTGATGATCAAACTGGACAAGCCGGTGGATGTTGTGCGCTTTGACAGCTTTTCGTCAATGCGTCACCGGATCACCGTCAGCCTGAATGATGATGGTGTCACCCCGCAGCGCACCTCGGATGGTCAACCGCATTTTGTGCGGCTGGCGGGCTAACCCTCGCTGTCCAAAACCGTGCTCGACAGAGCCACGAGGCCCAAGGTCCGCGCGGTCTCAATGTCCAGAACGGGCAAGTCATGGCTGCCGTTCTGGCGTTGGAAAACTTGGATTGCGCGCCCAGTGCGCGCGTCCAACACACCGTTTATGTCACCGCGGTAAAATCCGCGCGCGCCCAAAGCACGCTGCAATGATTCCACAAATTCAGGCGTAAGGGCTGCGTGGCACAGCGTTTCAAACTGCACCTCGCGGCGTTCGCGCAAAATGCGCTGGCGCGTGACGGTGCGAAACGCAGCAGGGCTGCGCACAGTGCCATCGCTATCAATCATGGCAGGCTGCACGATGATCTGCTCGGTCACGGTTTCGACCACGGCAGGGGTGGTTTCGCTTGCAAAACAGCGCCCCTCGCCGTCGGTTGTGATCGGCGTCACCACAGGCGCGTCGCCAGGAGACACGCAAGCACCAAGCACCAACGCCCCCAACCATGGGGCCAAATATCCAAACCGAGTAGTCATCTGCTCTGCCTTATGGGTCTGCGCCCTTTTTGTTGCGCCCTCTTTAGCGCAAATTGCGCGATTGGCCTAGAGGCGCGATCACAACCTCGCCAGCCTGTCGCATCCAACCCACACTGCGCCTTTTTGGGGCTGGCAGGGGCGCGCGCGCCACCTTAGGTAGGGGGCAACAGAAATTGACGACACCAAAGGGACGTATCATGGCAAAAATCACTTATGTCGAACATGGCGGCAAAGAACATGTAGTCGAGGTCGCCAGCGGGCTGACCGTGATGGAAGGCGCGCGCGATAACGGCATTCCCGGCATCGAGGCCGATTGCGGTGGCGCATGCGCCTGTTCAACCTGCCACGTCTATGTTGATCCCACATGGGTCGAAAAGCTGCCCGCCAAAGATCCGATGGAAGAAGACATGCTTGATTTCGCCTTTGATCCTGACCCCACACGCTCGCGTCTGACTTGTCAGCTTAAAGTCACGGATGCGCTGGACGGATTGCGCGTGCAGATGCCAGAAAAGCAAATCTGATGCGGCTTTGCGCGCTTGTCTTGGCCTGCTGGCCCGCACTGGCAAGTGCGCAATCCATCGACGCGGCACGCTACGCCGAGCCGACAACCCGCTATGATCACGGCATCCTTGGTGACGCAGTGGAATGGGGCGCGTTGGAATTGGACGTGGCGGGGCGCACGATCACCCTGCGTTTGCCTGAAACGCGCGTGTTCGAAGATACCGCGCCGCGCCTGTTCGACATGGATGGCGATGGCACCTTTGAGGTGATTGTCGTGGAGACAGACATGGCGCTTGGCGCGCGTCTGTCGATCTATGGTGGCGATGGTGTCTTGGTCGCCGCGACCCCCTACATCGGACGCACCCATCGCTGGCTTGCCCCGATTGGCGCTGCTGATCTGGATGGGGATGGACGGGTCGAAGTCGCCTATATTGACAGACCCCACCTCGCACGGACCCTTAAAGTGTGGCGGTTTGAGGATGGCGCGTTGACGTTGGTTACCGAAGCCTCTGGCCTTACGAACCACCGGATCGGCGAAAGTGATATTGGCGGGGGCCTACGCGACTGCGATGGTGTGATTGAAATGATCACCGTCAATGCCGATTGGACACGCGTGATTGCTACCCGTCTGGCGGACGGGGCGCTGACCTCGCGCGATGTCGGCCCACATCGTGGGCGCGCTGATCTGGCGGCGGCGCAGCGCTGCTAGGCCAATTGCGCGGCCAATACTGCGAGTGCTGCAATCTCACATATTTGCTGGGTCGCCCCAAGGGTGTCACCGGTTTGTCCATTAATTTTGGCCAGAGCGATCATCGCGCATGCGAAACCAGCCAGCGGCACAAAAACCATCAACGCAAACGCCGACCATGGCAGGAATATCGACGCGACGATCAATGCGATTAGCGCTGCCAAAACGGCGGTTAACCCGCTCGGGCACCCCACACTCTGGCTAAGCCCGCCTACGCGCGCGTAAGGCAAACCCGCCATTATCGCGACCATCGGCGCGCGGCTGACAGCCGCCACGACAATAAGCGGTGCCCACAAATGCCCCGCCGACACGATTGCGAACAGGGCCGCCCACCGTAGCAACAACGACAGCCCCAGCGCTAAAACGCCGTAAGTGCCGATTGCGCTATCTTTCATGATCTCAAGGCGGCGCGCGACGTCCCAGCCGCCCCAAAATCCATCCGCAGTATCGGCCAGCCCGTCTTCATGAATCGCGCCCGTGACCATGATCGTCGTTGCAAGGATCAGCCCCGCAACCACCACCACAGGCAGCGCCAGCCACAACGCAAGCGCGCCAATCAAACCTGCAATCAGCGCCACAACGACACCTGCCAAAGGAAACGCCCAAGCCGCCGCCGCCCCGCGTGCGGTCGCCGCCGCACTGTCAACCGGCACCGGCAAACGCGTCAGCAACCCAAGTGAAGCGGGCAGGTCTATCAGCGCCACAAGCGGGCGATTTGGCGAAATGTCGGCATTGCGCATCAGATTGACCTTTCAAGGCTTTTCACCGCCGACATAGGCGTTAGACAAAGGCAAGCATGACCAGAGCGAGGACCAAAATGCCAGCCCCCTTTGCAACCCTTGATGAATTTCGCGCGATCCTTGCGGCCGCACCCAGTGCCGACGAAACCGCGCGTGCGGGCGCGCAGACGCATAATGGTCAATTGACCAAACCCCCCGGTGCATTGGGGCGGCTTGAGGATATTGCGATCTGGTATGGCGCATGGCGTGGCACGGACCGCCCCGTGATAAATGCGCCGCAGGTGATTGTTTTCGCAGGAAACCATGGCGTTTGTGCCCAAGGTGTATCGGCGTTTCCGCCCGAGGTTACGGTGCAGATGGTTGCAAATTTTGAACACGGCGGTGCGGCGATCAACCAACTGTCCAAGGCCTTTGGCGCGCGCATGGATGTGCATGCTCTGTCGTTGGAAACACCCACAGCTGATTTCACAAAAGGCCCTGCCATGAGCGAGGCCGAGGTGATTGCCGCCCTACGCACAGGCTGGGAGGCTGTCGATCCAACAACTGATCTGTTGGTCACAGGCGAGATGGGAATCGGTAACACGACTGCCGCTGCCGCGATATCAGCGGCCCTTTTTGGCGGCGATCCGTCTGACTGGACTGGGCGCGGCACGGGCGTTGATGACGCGGGCCTTGCGCGCAAAACAGATGTTGTGGCGCGCGGCCTTGCTGCCAACCCAAGTGCAAGCACAGACGCACTTGAGGCACTACGCTGTTTGGGCGGGCGCGAACTGGCAGCGATGGCTGGCGCGATTGCTGCGGCACGGGCCTTGCGCATTCCCGTGATCCTGGACGGGTTCATCTGCACCGCTGCCGCCGCGACGTTGGCACAGGCACAGGCAGGTGCCTTGGATCACACGGTTGCGGGCCACCAAAGTGACGAATCCGGACATGCCGCCTTGCTGGCCAAACTTGGCAAAAACCCGTTGTTGCACCTTGGCCTACGTCTTGGCGAAGGATCAGGCGCAGCCCTTGCGATTGGTATCGTCAAGGGCGCGGTCGCTTGTCATTCGGGCATGGCAACATTTGCCGAGGCAGGCGTCGCCGCAGGGCAGCCCTGATCCGACTAGCGTTTGGGCCGACCGCCAGCGGCGCCCTTACGATCATCTTCGGCGTCCAGTTTTGCGG
>JBLHNX010000189.1:0-5627 GCA_047622125.1 Paracoccaceae bacterium
GCCTCGGCCAAGGCGCTGCGGAGTTCGTGAAGGGTTTGCCCGCCAAACAACGTCGCGATCAACAATCCGTCAGGGCGTAATGCGCGCCGCGCCTGAACCAACTGTCCAACGGGGTCATTGGCCCAATGAAGGGACAGGTGATGGATCACTAGGTCATGTGCGCCGATGCCAAGGTCGAGCGTGTCGTGATCAGGCACAACTGTCACATCTGGCAGGCGATTTGCCCAAACCTGCGGCCAACCAGTGACAACCGCTGGCGCCGTAAACGTTCTGTTAACCTCATTGAGTCTTTCCTGAACCTCATCGGCGACCGCCGTTTGCAGAAAAAGCACAGGATCAGTGTCCGCGCGCTGGCGGCGCTGGGCGAGGGCGCGGTGGTCAAAAAGGAGCGGGGCGTCGTGCATGACCCCGATGTAGGAGAGTTGGATGATAATGCAAAGCGTGATCCACCTTATCTATCCACCGCAATGCCTTGCGTGTGACGCCCTGACCGAAAGCGATTTTGCCCTTTGTGGTGCGTGTTGGCGCGATACCGCCTTTATCGGCGGCTTGGTTTGCGACGCGTGTGGAACGCCGTTGTTGGGTGAAGACACGGGCGAAAAGGAACTGTGCGACGATTGCATTTCCATCGCGCGACCATGGGACAGGGGCCGCGCGACCTTGATGTATCGCGATACGGGGCGGCGGCTTGTGCTGTCTTTGAAACATGGGGATCGTACAGACCTTGCCCGACCCGCTGGCCGTTGGATGGCGCAAGCCGCGCGCGATCTAATACGTGAAGACACTGTGATTGTTCCGGTTCCGTTGCACTGGTCGCGGCTCATGCGACGCAAGTATAATCAGGCGGCAGAACTGGCTTTTGCGCTGGGCAAGGCTGCGGGATGTGCGGTGTTGCCCGATGCCCTGATTCGCCACACGCGCACCCGCCCGCTTGAGGGACATAGCCGCGATCAGCGGTTCGCAGCATTGCAAGGCACGATCAGCCCGCATCGCAAACGCGGCGCGGCATTGCAAGGCAAGCATGTGCTGATTGTTGACGACGTTATGACAAGCGGGGCCACCTTTGCCGCCGCAACCGAGGGATGTCGCAGTGCAGGTGCGACGCAAATCGACGTGCTGGCCCTAGCCCGCGTTGCCAAGGATGCCTAAGTAGGGGCGATACAGCACGAAAGGCTCCCGCACATGAAACAAGTCGAAATCTATTCCTCGCCGTTTTGCGGCTATTGTCACGCTGCCAAACGGTTGCTGAATGGCAAGGGCGTAGCCTTTGTTGAGGTGAACGTGTTTACCGATCCGGGCCGCAAGGCCGAGATGATTCAACGTGCTAATGGCGGGCGGACCGTTCCGCAGATATTTATTGGTGGCGAACATGTTGGCGGCAGCGACGAGCTGCACGCGCTTGAGAGAGCGGGTAAGCTTGATGCGCTTCTGGCGGCGTGAAGGCGGCACTTCTCCAGTTATGTTCCTCTGACGATCCCGGCTACAACGCTGCGGTTGTCATAGATATGATGCGAGATGCTGCTGGTCGCGGCGCCCAACTTATCTTGACGCCTGAAGTGACAAACTGCGTGTCGCTTGACCGCGCCCACCAAGGGGCGGTCTTGCGCACTGAAGATGATGATCCAACCCTTGCCGCCCTTCGCACCGAGGCGCGCGCGTTGGGTATTTGGTTGGCGATTGGATCACTTGCCCTGCGCACCGATGATCCACAGGGCAGGTTCGCGAACTGTTCCTTTCTTATCTCGCCCCAAGGCGCTGTTGTTGCGCGTTATGATAAGATCCACATGTTTGATGTGCAGGTCACCAAGCAGGAAACATTTTGCGAATCCGCGGCATTTCGCCCGGGTAATCGTGCCGTGTTGGCCAAAACACCATTTGGCAAAATCGGCCTGACAATCTGTTATGATCTTCGGTTTCCGCATCTTTATAGAACGTTGGCCCAAGCCGGTGCAGATATCTTGCTGGTTCCGGCGGCGTTTTCACCCGTCACGGGTGCCGCCCATTGGGAGACGCTTTTGCGCGCCCGTGCCATTGAAACAGGGTGTTTTGTGCTTGCCGCAGCCCAAACCGGAACCCATGACTCGGCTTCCGGAAAGACGCGCCAAACCTTCGGGCACAGCCTTGCTGTATCGCCTTGGGGCGAGGTGCTAAGTGACGCAGGCGATCAATTAGGCATCACAATTGTTGATATTGACCTAACGGAAGTGGCACAAGCACGGCAACGCATCCCAGCGTTGACACACGACGTAGCTTTTGAGGGGCCAGATGACTGAAACGACCAACAGCATTGCCGTATCGCTTTTTAGCGAGATTTTGACGGTCGATCAGTTGGCTCGTAACCGCGTTGCAAAAGCTTTGCCCAAGGGCATGGAGCTTTCGCATTTCTCCGTGCTCAACCACCTTGCGCATTCGCAGACCGAACGCACACCGGCCCAGCTTGCGCGCACGTTTCATCTGACACGTGGCGCGATGACGAACACTTTGGGCAAGCTGGAGTGGGCAGGCTGGGTGCATATCCGCCCTGATTGGGAAGATGCGCGCCGCAAGATGGTGTCGATCAGCCCCTCGGGCCTTGCTGCGCGCGACGCGGGTCTTGCGGTCATCGCCCCGCTGATCGCCAATGTCGTCGATAAAGTTGGCGCTGATAAAGTCCGGTCTGTGCTGCCGATTTTGCGCGAACTTCGGCTTAAACTCGCGGCGGAAGAAACCTAGCTCGCGGGTCGCAGACTGGTGGTGACATAATTCACCGACAAATCCCGATCTGAAATGCGCCATGTCCACGCGAGCGGGTTGAACTGGAAACCCTTGCGATCGACGGGGTTTAGCCCCGCCTTGCGCAGAAGATCGAACAATTCGTCCGGCGTGATGAATTTGTGCCACTCATGCGTGCCTTTAGGAAGCCAGCGCATGACCCATTCCGCCCCGATAATCGCCATCCCAAAGCTTTTGGGATTACGGTTGATGGTTGAACAAATATGCATCCCGTTTGGTTTTAGCAGATCGTGGCACGCCGTGAGATATGCAAGCGGATCAGCCACATGCTCCACCACCTCCATATTCAGAACGACGTCGAACTGTTCGCCATTATCCGCCATGGCTTCGGCGGTGGTATGACGATAATCAATTTTCAGCCCTGATTTTTCCGCGTGGATTTGTGCCACAGGAATGTTCCCTCCGGCAGCATCCGCCCCGACAACGATTGCGCCAAGGCGCGCCATTGGCTCGCAAAGCAACCCGCCGCCGCAGCCGATATCGAGGATACGCAGGCCTTCAAAAGGGATGTCTGTTCCCAGATCGCGCCCAAATTCAGCGGCTATCTGCCGGGTTATGTAATCAAGTCGCGTCGGGTTCAGCATGTGCAACGGTTTGAACTTCCCATCCAAGTCCCACCATTCAGTCGCCATAGCTTCAAACTTGGCGACTTCAACTGGATCGACGGTGTTGCGCTCAGTTTGCATTGGGTATTCCCTCGTGACATCGGATGGGCATAGAATTCGCCTCTTAGAGGCTATATAGGTTAATTATGGACAAGGTCTCAGGTCAAAAGCGCGCGGTGACGCGACTTTATCCGCCAATTGATCCTTTTGATCAGCGGATGATGGAGGTGGGTGACGCCCATCGCGTTTATGTTGAACAATGCGGACGGCCAGATGGTATTCCGGTTGTTGTCTTGCATGGCGGACCTGGTGGCGGGTGCAGCCCTACGATGCGACGTTATTTCGACCCCGATGTTTACCGGATCATTCTATTTGATCAACGGGGATGTGGGCGGTCAAGGCCACATGCCAGTGTCGCTGACAATACAACATGGCATCTTGTGCGCGATATCGAACTGATCCGCTCGACCCTTGGCATTGATCGCTGGATCGTCTTTGGCGGCAGTTGGGGCGCGACGCTGTCTTTGATCTATGGGCAGGAACACCCGCAACATACCGCAGCGCTGATTTTGCGTGGTGTGTTCTTGATGACGCAGCCGGAGCTTGACTGGTTTTATGGTGGGGGTGCCGGGCAGTTTTGGCCTGATTTGTGGGAACGTTTCGTCAGCCTTGTGCCCGAAAACGAACGCGGCAATTTGATTTTGGCCTACCACAAGCGCCTTTTTTCGGGCGATCCGGCGCAAGAAATTCGGTTCGCGCGTGCGTGGTCAACGTGGGAAAATGCCTTGGCGTCGGTGAGTTCGGATGGACTCACAGGCGATAGCCCCGCTGAATATGCGCGGGCATTTGCGCGGCTTGAAAACCACTACTTTCAGAACGCAGGGTTTTTGTCTGAAGACCAGCAAATCATGGCGCGATTGGACCGGATTAAGGACATTCCTGGTGTGATCGTTCAGGGTCGCTATGACATGATTTGCCCGCCGCATTCCGCCTATGAATTGGCAAAACAATGGCCCAAGGCAAGGCTTGAACTGATCGGGCAGGCTGGCCATGCCCTGTCCGAGCCGGGCATCACGGCTGAGCTGATTTGCACGATGGATGCCATCGGACAGGATCGCACGGCGCTGGGCCTTTAGGGTTTACAAGCAATTATAAGCCGCTACGGTTATGCTAAATCGACGGGGATCAAGAACACTTGGACACAGTCCTAAGAATAATCCTGCAACGCTTGGCGCTTGGCCTTGTCACGCTTCTGGTGGTCTCGATCGTTATTTTTGTAGCGGTCAACCTGTTGCCCGGTGATTTTGCCGAACTCATTCTTGGGCAGGGCTCCACGCCCGAAGCGGTCGCGTCGATCCGTCGTGATCTTGGGCTGGATCAGCCGATGGTCGCGCGGTATTTTCAATGGCTTGGCGGGATGGTGACTGGTGATCTTGGCACCAGCTTCGCGCAGTTGAACTTTCAAACCAATCTTGGTGGCGCGGGCGGTGTGACTGTCATCGAACAGATTGCGCCACGCTTTTCCAACACGTTGTTTCTAGCAGGGGTGACGGCGGTAATCGCTGTGCCAATTTCGCTGGTGCTGGGTGTGCTTGCAGCACTTTACCGCAATTCGGCGTTTGACAAGGCGACCAACATTTTCACCCTTAGCAGCGTCAGTAGCCCAGAGTTCTTCATGGCTTATCTGTTGATTCTGTTCTTGGCGGTGCTGAACCCTATTTTGCCTAGCCTGTCCAATATTTACGATGGCATGGCGTTCAGTGACCGGCTGAACAAGTCGATGTTGCCTGCATTGACACTGACGCTTGTCGTTATGGCGCAAATGATGCGGATGACGCGGGCAGCGATCATTAGCCTGCTTGCCTCGCCCTACATCGAAATGGCGCGCCTCAAGGGTATATCGCCGATGCGCGTGATCGTGCGGCATGCACTACCGAACGCGCTTGCGCCAATTATCACCGTTATTGCGCTGAATCTCGCATATCTGATCACCGGCGTTGTCGTGGTCGAGGTGGTGTTCGTGTACCCAGGCATTGGCCAGTTGTTTGTCGATAGCGTGAAAATTCGCGATATTCCGGTGGTGCAGGCCTGCTGCTTGATCTTTGCCGCTGCGTATATCTTGTTGAACCTGACTGCTGATATCTTGGCGATCATCAGCAATCCCCGTTTGAGGCATCCGAAATGACCTGGTGGATGTGGATCATTGTGGCGCTTGTCGTCATGGGTGGAATTGCTTGGGCGATGCGCGCC
>JBLHNX010000190.1:0-5601 GCA_047622125.1 Paracoccaceae bacterium
GCTTCGACGTCGTTATGAGCATCGCGAACCTTGGCGCTATCTGACACTTCCGGTGTGCCCACTTCCCACCATGTGTGGCCTTCGGTCGTCCAGCCCTCGTAGGGATCAACCTTCATGACGATGACGGATGTCCTGTCGGCTGCCTTGGCGCGTTTAAAGGCGTCGGCCAGTTCGGCGGGGTTGGCAACGGTTTCCGCAAGCGCGCCCATAGAGGCGGCGTGTGCTTCGAAATCGACAGTGAATTGTTGGGTTGCCGTGGGTGTATCGGCGATCAGGTTGTTGAAGCTTTCGTTGCCGGTGTTGTTTTGCAATTTATTGATGACGGCAAAACCACCGTTGTCCAGCAACAGCACGATGAGTTTCTTTTGTGTCAGCACGGAAGAATAGATGTCCGAGTTCAGCATCAAGTAGGAGCCGTCGCCACAGAACGTGATTGTGTCCTTGTCGGGTTCGCGTTGGCATTGGGCGATGCGGGCACCCCAAGCACCGGCGATTTCATAACCCATGCACGAGAACCCGAATTCAACGTCCACCGTGCCCGTGCCAAGCGTGCGCCAGTTGGCGGTGACTTCCGCCGGCAGTCCACCCGCCGCCGCGACGATCCGGTCGCGGGGGTCGCAGATGTCATTCACCACACCAATGGCTTGCGCGTAGCTGTTTGGGCGATTGCCCGGCTGGACGTTTTGGGCAACGTAGGCGTCCCATTTGGTGCGTTCTGTCTTGGCGAAGTTTGTCCAGTCGGTCGGGGTTTTGAAGTCGCCCAAGGCATCTGCCAATTCAGCAAGCGTGACTTTTGCATCGCCCACAACGGGCAGGGACATGTGTTTCATCGCATCATGGCGGCCTACGTTTACGCCGATGATTTTGGCATCCTTGGCAAAGGCAGTCCATGATCCGGTGGTGAAATCTTGTAGGCGGGTGCCCACGGCGATGATGACATCCGCCTTTTGGGCAACGGCATTGGCGCTGTCCGATCCGGTGACGCCTAAGGGTCCGATATTGAGCGGGTGAACGTTCAGCAGGTTCGCCCGCCCTGCAATGGTTTCGATCACGGGGGCGTTGGTTGCTTCGGCCAGTGCGGTGAGTTCCTGCACCGCGCCGGAATACTGCACGCCGCCGCCCGCGATGATGACAGGGCGCTTGGCGGATTTGATGAGGGCTGCGGCTGCGGCGATCTCGTCACAATCGGGACGCTGGCGGCGGATTTTGTGGACATGCTTGTCAAAGAACGCCGTTGGGTAATCATAGGCCCAGCCCTGCACGTCCTGCGGCAACCCGATGAATGCGGGGCCGCAATCGGCAGGATCAAGCATTGTCGCCAATGCATTGGGCAGGGATTGGATGACCTGGGCAGGATGGGTGATGCGGTCCCAATAGCGGCTGACTGCTTTAAAGGCATCATTCACGCCAAGGGTCGGATTGTTGAAGTGTTCCATCTGCTGCAAGACCGGATCGGGAAGGCGGGTGAGGAACGTATCACCGCACAGCATCAACATCGGCAGACGGTTTGCATGGGCCAGACCCGCAGCCGTCAGCAGGTTCGCTGTACCCGGACCCGCCGAGGCAGTACAGAACATGAACCGTTGGCGCAGCCACTGTTTGGCATAGCCCGAAGCAGCGAATCCCATGCTGGTTTCGTTTTGCCCACGATAAAGCGGTAGGGTTTCGCGAACGCCATAAAGCGCCTCGCCCAGACAGGTGACGTTGCCATGACCGAAGATACCAAAGCCACCGCCACAAACACGCAGTTCTTTCCCATCAATTTCAATAAATTGATTGTCCAGATAGCGGATGATGGCCTGCGCTGTGGTGAGGCGGATGGTAGAGTCCGTCATGGTGGTGTTGTCCCCAAGAATGGCATGCGATAGCGATTGCGACTTGCGTGTTTCAGAATCTCAGGATAACGATTTTGCAACCGGTTGCAAACTGGTTTTCGAAAAGGATGTATCGGCTTGGAAATTGGTATTGGCATTTTAGGCGGCGGCTATATGGGCAAGGCCCATTCGGTTGCGATGGCGGCGGTGGGGGCGGTGTTTAACACGCCTTTGCGGCCACGGCTTGAGATGATCTGTGCCTCGAGCGCCGAGTCGGCCGAAGGGTATCGGGCCGCCTACGGATTTGCACGGGCGACGGCGGATTGGCGAGAATTGGTCGCGGACCCAAAAGTGCAAGCAATCGTAATTGCCACGCCGCAATCGACACACCGCGCCATTGCTCAAGCGGCGTTTGAATTGGGCAAGCCAGTGCTGTGTGAAAAACCAATGGGTGCCGATCTGGCGGACGCAGAGGCGATGGTCGCGGCGGCCGAGGCGACGGGCACCCCGAATATGGTGGCTTACAATTACATCCGCACGCCGGCCTCGCAATATGCGCGACAGTTGATCGCACAGGGTGCGATTGGCGACGTCACAGCGTTTCGCGGCGAACACACCGAGGATTTTCTTGCCGATCCCAACGCACCCGCCACATGGCGCACGACCGGCATGGCAAACGGCACAATGGGTGATCTTGCGCCACATATGATAAATGGGGCTTTGGCATTGATCGGCCCGATTGAAAGCCTGATTGCCGAAGTCGAAACCGTCCACAAAACGCGACCGGGCGGTAACGTTACCAACGATGATCACGCGCAGATTATGTGTCGCTTTGCCAACGGCGTCATGGGCCATATGTTCTTCAGCCGTATCGCGACGGGGCGCAAGATGGGCTATGCTTATGAGGTCACGGGCACCAAAGGCGCGATTAAATTCGACCAGGAAGATCAGAACGTTATCTGGCTTTATAAGATGGATGATCCAGAAGCCGAGCGCGGCTTTCGCAAGATCCTGACAGGCCCCGCGCATCCCGATTATGAACCGTTCTGCCAAGGCCCCGGCCATGGCACGGGCTATCAGGATCAGATCATCATTGAAGCGCGCGATTTTCTGCATGCGATCCATTCGGGCCAGCCCGTTTGGCCGACGTTCCGTGACGGGCTTGACGTGGCCCGTATTGTTCACACAGCACTCCGGTCTGCGCAGGATCGCAGTTGGAAAGATGTCCCTTCGAAAGGCTAACGATATGACGATCCGTATTGGCAACGCGCCCTGTTCCTGGGGTATCGAATTTGCGTCCGACCCGAGCTATCCGGCGTGGCGCGAGGTTTTGCGCCAGAACGCCGAGGCTGGATATAAAGGCATTGAACTTGGCCCCGTTGGCTACATGCCCGAAGACCCAAGCGAGCTTGGCGAGGCGCTGTCCGAGTTTGATCTTGAGCTGATCGGTGGCGTGGTTTTTCGCCCCTATCACGATGTAAATGCCTGGGGCGACGTGCTGGATGGTACTGTGCGGACGTGTAAGGCGCTGGCGGCGCATGGGGCACAGCACCTTGTTTTGATTGATTCAATTTCGCCGCGTCGCGCGCCGACGGCGGGTCGCGCGGATGAGGCCGAGCAGATGGACAAGGCAGAGTGGATTGCCTACCGCGACCGCATTGCCGAGACCGCCAAGATCGGCGTCGATCATGGGCTGACGGTGGGCATTCACGCCCATGCGGGTGGATTCATGGATTTTGAACCAGAACTGGAACGCCTGCTGGATGAAGTGGATGAAAGCATCCTCAAGATCTGTTTTGACACGGGCCACCATTCCTATGCGGGCTTTGATCCGGTGGCGTTCATGAAACGACATATCGGGCGTATATCCTATATGCATTTCAAGGACATCGACCCAGTTGTGAAGGCTGATGTTGTCGCCAAACGCACAGATTTCTACACCGCCTGCGGGCACGGAATTTTCTGCAACTTGGGGCAGGGGGACGTGGATTTCCCAGCTGTGCGGCAGGTGCTTTTGGACAATGGATTTGAGGGCTGGTGTACGGTTGAGCAGGACTGTGATCCGTCCATGCCGGGGACGCCGATGGAAGACGCAGTGGCGAACCGCGAGTATCTGCAATCAATCGGATTTTAGGCTGAGCGGCACTTCGGCAAGAGATGTATTGGCCAAAATGAAGCGTGGGGGCAGCCCCATTCGGGAGAACGAGCAATGAAGAGATTGAATTGGGGCATGATCGGCGGCGGTGAAGGCAGCCAGATCGGACCGGCGCACCGTCTGGGCGCGCAGGCGGATGGCAACTTTGTGCTGGCGGCAGGGGCGTTGGATCAAGACGCGGACAAGGGCCGCGACTATGCCCAGCGGTTGGGTGTCGCAGCGGACCGCGCCTATGGCGATTGGCGCGAAATGCTCGCGGGTGAATCCGCGCGCGCGGACCCGGTTGATCTGGTTACGGTTGCCACGCCCAATTCCACGCATTTTGAAATCACCAAGGCGTTTCTGGAGGGCGGGTTCAACGTGCTGTGCGAAAAGCCGATGACGATGACCGTGGAAGAAGGCGAGGAGATCGTGAAGATCGCTGCCAAGACGGGCCAGATTTGCGCGGTGAACTATTGCTACTCGGCCTATCCGATGGTGCGCGAAATGCGCGAAATGGTGCGCACGGGGCAGGTTGGTAAGGTGCGTCTGATCGTGACCAACTTCAGCCACGGGCACCATGGCGATGCAACCGATGCTGATAACCCTCGGGTGCGCTGGCGCTATGATCCTAAGATGGCGGGCGTGTCGGGCCAATTCGCTGATTGCGGCATTCACGCGCTGCATATGGCGAGCTTTATTTCCGGTGATAACGTGCGCAGCCTGTCGGCGGATTTTGCGTCGACGATTTCCAGTCGCGAGTTGGAAGACGACGCGATGGTGAATTTCCGCATGGAAGGTGGTGCGGTCGGGCGGCTTTGGACCAGTTCGGTGGCGATTGGTCGCCAGCACGGTTTTGATATTCAGGTGTTCGGGGAAACCGGTGGCATGCGCTGGCGGTCCGAAGAGCCGAACCAAGTTTACTATACGACTGTCGGCGGTCGCACGCAGATCATTGAAAAGGGTGAAGCTGGACTGAGCGACGAGGCGGGCCGGATGAGCCGTGTATCAATCGCACATCCCGAAGGGTTCCCGCTGGCTGTGGCAAATATTTACGTTGATCTGGCTGCTAGTATTCGCGGTGAGAAACGCGATGGATTGCCCACAGCTGAAGACGGTCTGCGATCCATGGCGGCGGTGCATCAGGCTGCAGCGTCTGCAAAGGCGGATGGCGAATGGGTCGACGCACGACCGCCGATGTATCGCTAGGAGTCCAAGGTCAGGGGCGCGGCCGCAGAGTGCCGCGTTCGACCATTTTGCAGGGGAACAGGCGTACTTCGGGGCAACGATCGGGGTCATCGAGCATGGCAACAATGAGTTCCACCGAGGAATGTATGATCTGTTCGGTCGGCTGACCAATCGTCGTGAGGTTGATGTTGGCCCAGCCTGACATCTCCATGTCATTGAATCCGATGATGCCGATATCGGCTGGCACGCTCAGTCCCGCATCTGCCAGCGCGGACAACGCGCCGATAGACAATACATCATCCCCGCAGAAGTAGGCCTCGGCCAAATTGCCTGCTGCGATGAGGCGCTGCATTTCGGCGCGGCCCGCGTCGAAGGAATACTCGTCGGCAAAGGAATGGCGCCGGGCGACGTCGGGGTGTTTGGCGAGTTCCTGACTGAATCCGCGAAAGCGGTCTTGGGTGGAGG
>JBLHNX010000191.1:0-5576 GCA_047622125.1 Paracoccaceae bacterium
GCAAATCGCGCCCGGCGAAACGGTCGCGCTTGTTGGCCCGTCCGGTGCAGGCAAGACGACGATCATTCAGCTTTTGTTGCGGTTTTATGATCCGGCCAGCGGCACCGTGCGCTTTGACGGTGTTGACCTGCGCGATATCGAGCGCGCCGATTTCCGCCGCCATATGGCACTTGTGCCGCAGGACCCGGTCATTTTCGCCGATACGGCCCGTGAAAACATCCGCTTTGGTCGCCCCGAAGCCACCGACGCCGAGGTCGAAGATGCCGCCCGCGCCGCAGCCGCCCACGATTTCCTGTCGGCCCTTCCCGAAGGCTATGACAGCTATGTCGGGGAACGTGGTGTGATGTTGTCAGGCGGGCAGAAACAGCGGATCGCAATTGCCCGTGCTATTTTGCGGGATGCGCCGGTGCTGTTGCTTGATGAAGCCACAAGCGCGCTGGACGCCGAAAACGAACGCGCTGTGCAGCAGGCCGTCGATAAGCTGTCCAAGGATCGCACGACAATTATTGTCGCGCACCGACTTGCGACCGTAAAAAAGGCTGACAGGATTGTGGTGCTTGAGGGCGGCAAGATTGTCGCACAGGGCAGCCATGAAGAACTGGTTGCCCAAGGCGGGCTTTATGCGCGTCTTGCACGGCTTCAATTCACCGATGGTTTCCCCACCGTCTAGGTGTTTCGCTGCGTCAGTCTTGCGCAAACGCAACTTTGCCCACATCTTATCGGGTAATGACTGCGCCGGCTTTTGACTGGACAGCGATCCACCACGGGAGGAGACCACCATGACCTATGCTTCTATGGCTGATAGAGATGCAATCGAGGCCGAGTCCTCCTGGGATGACCGCTCAGTTCCAGTGACCCTGCATCAGATGCTGGAAAAGACCGCGACGACCCATGCGGCGCGCGATGCCCTGACCTTTCAGCTTTTGTCTGATCCCAAGGCCAAGGCGGAAACGCTTAGCTGGACGCAGCTGCTAGAAAAGACCAACCAGACCGCGAACCTGTTTCGCGAATTGGGTGTTGGCGAGAATGACGTTGTGGCTTTTTTGCTGCCCAACGCCACTGAAACAGCGCTGACCTATCTTGGTGGCGCTGTCGCAGGGATTGTGAACCCGATCAATCCGCTGTTGGATGCCTCGCAGATCGCATCGATCCTGCGTGAAACAGGCGCCAAGGTTCTTGTGACCCTGCGCGCATTTCCCAAGACCGATGTGGCGCAAAAAGCGGCCGATGCCGTGCGCCTTGCCCCGAATGTGCACACGATTCTTGAGGTTGATCTGCATCGCTACCTGACGGGGATCAAGAAACTGATCGTGCCGCTGATCCGCCCCAAGGTCGAGATAAACCACCGCGCCAAAGTACTGAACTTCAACGCGGAAATTGCCAAGCAGCCAACAGTTTTGAATTTCGCTGATAGCACCGAAGACCGCATCGCCGCCTATTTCCATACCGGCGGTACGACCGGCATGCCCAAGGTGGCGCAGCACCGATATAGCGGCATTATCTATAATGGCTGGCTCGGTAACCGCCTGCTGTTTAATGAAAAAGACACGATGATTTGCCCGCTACCCTTGTTCCACGTTTTTGCGACGATTGTGATCATGGGGGCCTCGCTGTCATCGGGCGCACATGTGGTCTACCCCACGCCGCAGGGTTATCGCGGCGAGGGCGTGTTCGACAATTTCTGGAAGCTGGTCGAGCGCTACAAAGTTACGTTTATGATCACCGTGCCCACGGCCATGTCGGCCCTGATGCAGCAGCCCGTGAATGCTGATATTTCAACGCTGCAAATGGCGTTCTCCGGCTCGGCCCCACTGCCGATCGAGCTATATAAAAAGTTCGAGAAGGCCGCTGGCGTCACCATCTGCGAAGGCTACGGCTTGACCGAGGCGACTTGCCTTGTGTCGATCAACCCGCCCGATGGTGAAAAGAAGGTCGGATCGGTCGGCCTGCCGTTTCCATATACCGACATCAAGATCATGTCGGTGGATACCCACGAAGAATGCCCGAAAGACGAAGTCGGTGAGATTTGTGTCTCGAACCCCGGCGTCATGATGGGCGTGACCTATACCGAGCCCGACAAAAACGCTGATTTGTATTATCCAGGCCCAAAATCCGATCATCAATTCCTACGCACGGGTGATCTGGGCCGCGTGGATGATGACGGCTATCTATGGATCACAGGCCGCGCCAAAGACCTGATTATTCGTGGCGGTCACAACATTGACCCCGCCGAAATCGAAGAGGCACTGGCCGGACATCACGATGTTGCCTTTGCCGGTGCAATCGGCCAGCCCGATGCGCACGCCGGTGAAGTCCCCTGCGTCTACGTTGAACTGGTTGACGGTGCGACAGTGACCACGGAAGAGTTGATGACCTTTGCCAAGGCCAACATCCACGAACGTGCTGCCCACCCCAAGCACCTGCAAATTGTTGATGAACTGCCCAAGACAGCTGTCGGCAAGATTTTCAAACCAGACCTGCGCAAAATGGCGATAACCCGCATTTATGACGCGGCCCTGTCCAACGCTGATGTTGCCGCTGAAGTGGCCGAAGTCGTCGAGGACAAGAAACATGGCCTCGTGGCGCGGCTGTCCAAGACAGGCACGGTCAACGACGAGAACGTGTTGCGCGCGCTTGGGGCCTTTACCCGTCCGTGGGAATGGGCCGAGTAACCGTCCAAATTGTTATCTAGACGAGAAACGCCAGACTGATTTATCAGCCGGGCGCTTCCGTTTTTCAGCAGTGATCTAGACGATCTTAGAACGGGCTGTCTTCGAAGTAGAAGTCGGCCGCGTTGTCAGGTGTCACGAGAACGGACCCGATTGTGAATGTTCCCGACACTGGCGCAGTCGAGGTCATGCCAACAGCCGTCAATTCAATCGCGGTTGCGATCATTGATGGCGGATAGGTGACATCGGCAGGCATCATTGGATCACCATCACGCACGCGCGCGATCATTTCCTTCATGCCAGCGCCGCCCAGAACAAACTGAACGTCATCGCGGCTTGCAGCCTCAATCGCAGCAAGAACACCGATGGCCATGTCATCGTCAGATGCCCAGACGGCGTCGATCTGCGGGTACTTCGACAAGAAATCCTGCATCACGGTAAAGCTGTCATCGCGGTTCCAGTTGCCATGCTCCATCGCCAGCACTTCGATGCCGGATCCTTCGATTGCGGCCTCGAACCCTGCGACGCGCATGTTGTCGATTGTCGTCGGGATGCCGCGCAGGACGACGATATTGCCGCCATCAGGCATGGCCGAAACCATGAATTCACCCGAAACGGTGCCAAAACCTTCGTTGTCGCCAGCGACGTAAAGGTCTTCGATTCCTTCCACGGAAAGACCGCGGTCAACAACTGTGACCCAGATGCCTGCATCGGCCACGGCCTGTACAGGGCTTGTCAGCGGCTCGGATTCAAACGGCAGCACGACAAGCGCGGAAATGCCGCGTGTTGCGACCATGTCTTCGATGTCGTTGACCTGTTTGGCCGGATCCGATGCAGTTGCCAGCACGAAATCAAGGCCTGGATAGACGGCTTCAAGGCGAGCCACGGCTTCTTGTGCGTGGAAGTTCATCCCGCCGGCCCAGCCGTGCGTGGCCGCAGGAATCGAAATACCGATCACAATGGTTTCGTGGCTATCCGCGACGGCCATGGATCCCATACCCGCGAGTGCGACAGCACCTGCATACATAAAAGTCTTCATCTTTTTCTCCTCCACTTGGTTGTTGCCGGGCGGTTTACGCGCGGGCTTTCTTATCGCGCTGTAAGATAACAGCGAGAATGATGATAACGCCTTGGATCGCGCCATTGAGATAGGGCGATACCGCGTCAGTTAGGTTCAAGATATTGCCGATCAGGCTTAGGATGATCACGCCGATTACAGTGCCCCAGACGCGGCCAAAGCCACCCTTAAGGACCGTGCCGCCAATGATCACGGCTGCGATCGCTTCCAACTCCCACAGGACACCCGTCGAGGCCGACGCCGAGCCAAGGCGTGGCACATACATGATGGTCGCCAGTCCGACCAACAGGCCGAGAATGACATATGTCGCCATACGCACACGATCCACCGAGACACTCGAATAGCGCGCTACCTGATCGTTGCTGCCGATGGCTGCGCAGTAGCGCCCAAAGCGCGAGCGCCGCATTGCGATTTCGCCGATGATTGCGACAACGGCAAAAACAATGATTGGCCAAGCGACGCCCAGAATGCCATCGTAATAGACAGGTCGGTAAAGGGTGCGCAGCGAGAAATCGAGTGACAGCGTGCCACCATCCGCAAGCCATGTCACAAGGCTGCGATAGATCCCCATTGAACCAAGCGTGACAATGAATGCTTCGATCCCCAGCTTGGTAATCAGCACGCCATTGATTGCCCCCGCGACAATCCCCGCGACGACTGCGGTCAGCATACCCAGCAAGATGACAGGAATGCCGACACCCAAGGTGGGCAGTGCCGCGTTCATCACCAGGATCATGAGGCCCGCCACGAAAGCAGCCATCGATCCGACAGATAGGTCAAGCCCGCCCGAGGCGATAACGAACGTCATGCCGACCGCGATAATCCCGATGAACGCAGAGCGCGCCAGTACGTTGGTGATGTTTGCGTAGCTTAGGAAATTGGGGTTCATCAAGGTCCCGACGATGATCAGTATAACCAGTGCCAGCACTGGCCCCCAGACCATCAGGTCAAAGTTAAGCCCCGAACGTTTGGGTGCGGTGCTGGTGTCATTTACAGCCATCAGACCGGTTCCTTTGCATTTGCGGTGTTTTGTGCGGCAAGGCCCATGGCCAGACGCACGATTGGTTCTTCGGCAATGTCGTTGCCCGTCACGGTGCCCGCTATCCGCCCTTCGCGCATTACGATGACGCGGTCGGCAAGGCCGATGACTTCTTGCATCTCCGACGAGATCACGATGACCGACTTTCCGGCAGCCGCTTGCGCGCGGATGAATTCGTAAATCTGCTGCTTGGTGCCGATGTCGATCCCACGGGTGGGCTCGTCGATGATCATGATCTGCGGCGCAGACAGCATCGTCTTGGCGATCAGAAGTTTTTGTTGATTGCCGCCGGACATATTGCCGACTTTCACGTCTTTGTGGGTGGCGCGAATGTCGAAATCCTGTGTCGCCGTCGCCAACGCCTTTTCCTCGGCGGGTTGGTCGATCAGGATCGACCCGAATGTATCAAGCGCCTGCAGCGTCAGGTTTTCGCGCATGGATTTGTTCAGCAGTAACCCGCGCCCCTTGCGATCTTCGGTCAGATAGCAAAGCCCGTGGGCAAGGGCCTGCTTTGGCGCAGTGATATGAACATCCACGCCATTAATTTTCACGTGTTCGGCAGTGGCGCGGCGCAGGCCGCACAAGCCTTCCATCGTTTCGGTGCGCCCCGATCCGATCATTCCTGATATGCCAAGGATTTCACCCCGACGCAGGTCGAAACTAATGTCGGTTGCATAGCCTGGTACCGTCAAATTCTTGACCTGCAAGACAGCCTCGGCGTCTTTGGGCAGGGTGCCTTTAGCCGGATAAAGGTGGGACACATCACGGCCAACCATCGCCTCGGCCATCT
>JBLHNX010000192.1:0-5501 GCA_047622125.1 Paracoccaceae bacterium
TTGTGCGTGGCACGACCAGCCGTAAGATCAAGGAAATGATCCTTGATGCGGGTGCCGCCGAAGTGCATTTTCGTATTGCCTCCCCGCCCACCGCATGGCCGTGCTTTTATGGCGTGGACACCCCACAACGCGACAAACTGTTGGCCGCAACCATGTCAGAAGAAGAAATGCGCGACCATCTGTCCGTCGACAGCCTTAGATTCATCAGTCTTGATGGGCTTTATCGCGCCGTCGGCGAGGCAAAAGGCCGCGACCCCAAGCAACCGCAATACTGCGATGCCTGCTTTAGCGGCGAATACCCAGTGAGCCCCACTGATATGCTTGAGGCCGGATTTGAGATGAAACCCGCCGCCGAATAAGCGCGCTTTTGCCGAAAACCGAGCCGCCTGATCTGCCGGCATTGCTGCGTCGCAGCAATGCTGCCATCTGCCCGCCCTTGCCAAAAGGTGGACCGATGACAAACGAAACCCCGACCAACGTAGGCGCGCTTGCCCGCGCCCAAGATACGATTCCGATGAACCGCATTGTGTTGCTTGGCACGGTGCTGGGCCCCGAAGGGTCGCATGCGCTTGTGCGACTTGCCAGCGGCGAGGTGCAGCGCCTTGGTTTGGGCGACACGCTGGACGACGGCGAAATCATCGCGATTGAAATCGGCCAGCTAACCATCGCCAATGACGGGCGCAGTTGGACGCTTGAACAGCCGGGCCGATAGCAAGGGTTGCCGCCCCGCGCGCGCTTGCCTATTCAGGGGCAAAGCTCAAACGACCAAGGTCGGCGCGCAATCAGTTCCAAGGAGAGAGTGATGAAAACCGCATTGATTACAGGCGCGTCACGCGGGCTTGGCGCAGCGCTTGCGCTGGCCCTTGCACCGACCCATCACATAATCGCCGTGGGGCGCACCACCGGCGCGCTTGAAGAACTCGATGACCGGATTAAGGCAGCAGGCGGGCAGTCCACGCTTGCGCCGATGGATATCACGACCGACGCCGCCATGCAGCAGCTTTGCCGCTCGATCTTTGATCGCTGGGGCAGTTTGGATCTTTGGGTTCACACCGCCATTCATGCGGCCCCGCTCGCCCCTGCCGCGCATATTTCGCAAAAGGATTTCGACAAAAGCGTTGCCATCAATATCGCAGCGACATCGCGGCTGATTTCATATGTGACGCCACTTTTGGGCGAAAAAGGCCGCGCGGTGTTCTTAGATGATCCCCAAGGCGGCACGCCATTCTTTGGCAGCTATGGCACGACCAAAGGCGCGCAAATCGCGCTGGCACGGTCGTGGCAGGCAGAAACGGGCAAGACCGGCCCGGATGTGCGGATTTTGACGCCCAACCCGATGCCGACTGCGACCCGTGCGCGGTTCTATCCCGGCGAAGACCGCGCCACGCTGACCGATATCCATACCGAGGCGGCGCGGTTACTGCCCGAAATCCTTGGCTAGGACCGCAACGGGATACTTGCCGCCTTGCCTGCCCTCGCATAGGTAAGACCAAAGCGGCGAAGGGCGAAACATGCGTATTCTTGTGACAAACGATGACGGTATCAACGCCCCCGGCTTGATCGTGCTTGAAGCGATTGCGCGTGACATTGCTGGACCCGACGGCGAAGTCTGGATTGTCGCACCAGCGTTTGAGCAGTCCGGGGTTGGCCATTGCATCAGCTACACCCACCCGATGATGATCGCTGAACTGTCCGAGCGGCGATTTGCCGCCGAAGGATCGCCCGCCGATTGCGTGCTTGCAGGACTTTACGACGTCATGTCAGACGGCGCGCCCGATCTGGTGCTGTCAGGTGTAAACCGTGGCAACAACGCCGCCGAAAATACGCTTTATTCTGGCACAATCGGCGCCGCGATGGAGGCCGCACTTCAGGGCCTGCCCGCCATCGCCCTGTCGCAGTTTTTTGGCCCCGACAATGCCAAACTGGATGACCCATTCGAGGCGGCAGTGCAGCACGGTGTCGCCACAGTGCGCGCGCTTTTGGACAAGGGCATCTGGGACGGCGAAGACTACCGTCTGTTTTACAACGTCAACTTTCCGCCCGTGCCAGCCGCCGCCGTCAAAGGCATGGCCGTCACGTCGCAAGGCTATCGCAAAGACACGTTCTTTTCGGTCGAACCCCACCATGCGCCGTCGGGCCGCAAATTCCTGTGGGTCAAAGGCGGCCCGCAGCATATTCCCACGGCCCCCGGGACTGACTCAGCCGCCTGTCTGGACGGATATATCGCCATAACCCCTATGCGCGCCGACCTAACGGCCCATGATACCATCGCAACCCTGCGGGAGCGTTTGGGGTGAGCCAAACCGCCGAAAGCAAGATGCAGTTCCTGTTCAAGCTCCGCTCCAAGGGGGTCACGGACAAGCGCACGCTGACGGCGATGGAAAAGACCGACCGCGCGCTGTTCGTGAAGGGCCATTTTGCTGAACGCGCTTACGAAGACATGCCGCTGCCGATTGCCTGTGGTCAGACTATCAGCCAGCCGTCCGTTGTCGGGCTAATGACGCAGGCGTTGAACGTACAGCCGCGCGACAAGGTCTTGGAGGTCGGCACAGGCTCTGGCTATCAGGCGATGATCCTTAGTCACCTTGCGCGCCGTGTTTACACGGTGGACCGTTACAAGCGGCTGGTGAGTGACGCGCGCGCCATATTCGAGGCGGCAGATATCACCAACATCACCGCCTTTACTGCCGATGGCAGCTTTGGTCTGCCCGATCAGGCACCCTTTGATCGCATCCTCGTGACTGCCGCCGCCGAAGACCCACCCGGCCCCCTCTTGGCGCAACTGCGGATCGGGGGTATCATGGTTGTGCCGGTCGGACAGTCTGATGCGGTCCAAAGCCTGATCCGTGTGACGCGGACCGAGACTGGGCTAGACTATGACGAATTGCGACCGGTTCGGTTTGTGCCCCTGCTTGAAGGGCTGGGGCAAGACTGAGTGATGATTGAAAACGACGACGGTCCGCCAAAAGGGCCGCGCAACCCGAGGATAGCAGACATGGCGATACCCACGCCCCGCCCTTTGAACACGCGCACCACGATGACGTCCAAAACAAGGCTGTTGATGGCGACCTGTGCCTTTGCGGCCTTGGCTGCCTGCGACGCGAGCGGCAATTTCGACCTTGATATGCGCGATATCGGTGGCGGGTTTGATACCTCGGCGGCCGCTGCCAACCTCACGGCGCGCCCACGCCCCGACAATCGCGGCGTCATCTCTTATCCAAACTATCAGGTGGTTGTCGCTGAACGTGGTGAAACAGCGCGAATGGTTGCCGGTCGCCTTGGGCTGGATGCCGACGCCTTGGCGTCTTACAACGGGATCGACCCTGATGTGCCACTGCGCCGTGATGAAATCATTGCCCTGCCAAACCGCGTGGCTGAACCGTCCCCCGCAACTGGCGCGATTAGCACCGGCCCGATCCAGCAGTCGCGGATTGATGTCACGACTCTGGCAGGCGACGCAATTGATCGCGCTGGCGCGCAGCAGACGGTGACGCAGCCCACAGCCGCGACCTCGCCTGTTCAAACCGGAAGCGAACCGATCCGCCACCGTGTAGTGCGCGGCGAAACCGCCTATTCGATTTCCCGCCTTTATAACGTGCCAGTGCGCGGCCTTGCGGATTGGAACGGCCTTGGCCCCGACCTTGCCCTGCGCGAGGGCCAGTTCGTTCTGATCCCTGTGGCTGGGGCCACGCCACCCCTGTCCGCCACAACACCTGTCGAGCAACCCGGAACCGGCAGCACAACGCCAACACCGCCAAGTGCGGCGCAACCATTGCCCGCTGACGATACCGCCGCTGCCGGTGCTGTGGCGACCCCGCCAGCCCCTGATATTGGCGCACGCACCACGACACCGGCGACCAGCGCACCGTTTGTCTATCCTGTGCAGGGCAGCATTATTCGTGAATATAGCCCTGGTCGCAACGAAGGTATCGACATTGGCGTTGCCGCTGGCACGCCAGTGAAAGCCGCCGCCGCTGGCACCGTGGCCGCCGTCACAACCGACACCAACGGCATCGCGATTGTGGTGATCAAACATACCGGCAATATCCTGACGGTCTATACCAACCTTGATGGGTTGCGCGTGGCCAAGGACGACACCGTCACCCAAGGCCAGACTATCGCAACCGTGCGCGCAGGCAGCCCTAGTTTTGTGCATTTCGAAGTGCGTGACGGGTTGGAAAGCGTCGATCCGACAGATTACCTGCCTTAAAGGATTACGCCCCTGCGGCCCGCCAGATCGGTGAAATACTGCCAGGCCACGCGCCCCGAACGGGATCCGCGCGTGGCCTGCCATTCAATTGCCTCAGCGCGCAAGGTTTCATTCGTGATTTCAACGCCATGCGCGTCGCAATAGCCGCGGATCATCGTCAGATATTCGTCCTGATCGCAAGGGTGAAAGCCCAGCCAGAGCCCGAATCTGTCTGACAGCGAAACCTTCTCCTCGACGGCCTCGCTTGGGGAAATCGCAGTTGAGCGTTCATTTTCGATCATGTCGCGCGGCATCAGGTGGCGGCGGTTGGACGTGGCATAAAGCACGACATTTTCGGGCCGCCCCTCGATCCCGCCATCCAGCACCGCCTTAAGGGATTTGTAATGCGCATCGTCATGGCCGAACGACAGATCGTCGCAAAACATGATGAACCGTTCCGCGCGTCCCCGCAGCAGGGCCAGACAGCGGCCAATACTGGGCAGGTCTTCGCGTTGCACTTCGACGATTTTCAGCTGCGGGAAATCCGTCAAAAGCGCGCCGTGGACCGCCTTGACCAGACTGGATTTACCCATGCCCCGCGCGCCCCACAACAAGGCGTTATTGGCGGGCAGGCCACGGGCAAATTGCGCTGTGTTTTCATGCAGCGTGTCACGTGCGCGGTTCACACCGACCAGCAAGGACAGGTCCACGCGGTTGATGTTATGAACAGGCTCCAGACGGTCGGGGTCCGTGTGCCAAACAAAGGCAGGGGCAGCGGCGAAATCAGGCGCGGCAAGCGGCGCTGGCGCCATACGGTCCAATGCATCCGCAATGCGGCGCATCAGATCCTCGCTCACGGCTTGGGTTCCTCGTCCAGTTCCTCGTCGTCATCATAATCGTCAAACAGGCTCTCGCCTTCGCCAATCACACCCTCCTGGCGGGCACGCTTGTCTTTGCCACGCTCGACGTAGGCAACCAGATGGATCGAGATTTCATACAATCCGAAAACCACCACAAACAGGATCAACTGCGTTGTCACATCGGGTGGCGTCACCAAGGCTGCGACGATCAAAATACCGACAACCGCGTATTTCCGTGTCTTGCGCAACCCGCGCGACGACGCCAAACCGGCCTTGCCCATCAGTGTCAGCAACACGGGCAATTGAAAGCACAGCCCAAACGCGACGATCATTTTCAGTGTAATATCAAGGCTTTCGTTAACCTTGCCGTTGAAGACGATGTCGACGCCTTTATCCAGCGCCAGATCTGTGCCTTCGCCCGCCAAAAGGGCAGACACGTAGGACGGAAAATC
>JBLHNX010000193.1:0-5462 GCA_047622125.1 Paracoccaceae bacterium
GAAAAGATCAAGGATTTCGGGCGCGCGTTCGGTGGTTTCATCCTCGGGCATTTCGACCTCCTCGCCTTCGATCTGATCCAGCTGCACCACATATGAGCGCGTCACGGTTTCGTCGATACGGGTTGTCACCGGATTAAGCGTGATCACGCAGGGCTGCACCACGGTCGTCCCAAGATCGACAGCAAGGTGCCAATCGCGCCGCCCAACAGGCGACAAGCTGCCCGCAAAGCGCAATTTGCGAATGACACTGATTCCAAGCGTTTCGGCCAGCGCGGCGCGTGCTTTGGCGTCCGGCTCAAGCAAAATACGGGTTTCACGCCGGTTTGGCAGGTCCGAAAGTCGGATTTGTGATGGTGTCTCGTTAGACATTAGCGCATCCATTCTTGAACATGGGCCGTTTCATGATGTAAGCCGGATAAAAGGCATCACAAGCCATGGCAAGGGGTCACTCATGAGCATCATCGGCAGCATCACTGGCGCGAAAACGCGAACACGTATTCTGCGCGGCACCGCGGTGCTGGCATTGGTCACAGTTGTTGGCTGCTCGGCGCAGTTCAGAAACCACGGCTTTGCCCCCAACGACGCGCAGCTTTCCGAAGTTATCGTCGGCGTCGATACGCGCAGTTCAGTGGCCGAAACGATCGGCGCGCCCACGGCAGGCGGTGTCTTGAACGGTGGCGGTTTTTATTACGTGCAAAGCCGCTGGCGGCATTTCGCCTTTATGGCCCCCGACGAGATCGAGCGCGAAGTCGTTGCGATTACCTTTGATAGTGCCGAGGTTGTCCAAAACATCGAACGCTTTGGCCTTGAAGACGGGCAGGTGGTTTCCCTGTCGCGCCGCGTGACCCAAGACAACGTGCGTGACACGACCTTTATCCGACAGTTGCTGGGCGATCTTGGCCGCTTTGATGCAGGCAGTTTCCTTGGTGACAGCTAAGACCCATTGTGCTGCCAGTGGCGACGCCTAGGCTGAGAACATGGGTAATTTGAACAATGACATGCGGCGCGGCGCTCTTTTGCAAAAAGGGCGCTACGTCACGCGTTTTGGCGACGGCGCGGATGATCTGCTGGCGGCGCAAGCGCTGCGCTATCGCTGCTTTGTGGATCTGGGCGGGGCGGTTGTGTCGCGCGATGGCTATGACTGCGACGGCTTTGATGATGGCTGCACCCATGTGCTGATCAACGACCGCGTCAGCGGCGATCTGGTCTGCTGTTTTCGGCTTTTGTCGCTGGCAAATGGTGCGGAAATCAACACAAGCTATGCCGCGCAATTCTATGATTTATCAGGGTTAAATGCATTCGCCACCCCGATGATAGAAGTCGGACGGTTTTGCATGTCGCCTGACGTTGCTGACGGTGATGTGTTGCGATTGGCGTGGGGCGCTTTGGCGCGGGTTGTTGATGATCGCGGGGCCAAGCTTTTGTTTGGCTGTTCGTCTTTTGCGGGGGTGGATCAAGCGGTCGCGCGGGACGCTTTTGCGATGCTGCGCGATGGTCATCTGGCGCCGCCTGATTGGGCGCCGCAGGTCAAAGCTGCCGAAACGGTTCGGTTTGCCGATTGTGGCGTTCTTAAGGATCGCACGGCGGCCCTGCGGGCGATGCCGTCGCTTTTGCGCAGCTATCTGGCGATGGGGGGGTGGGTCAGTGATCACGCGGTGATTGATCGCGCGATGAACACGATGCACGTCTTTACAGGGCTTGAAATTGACGCGGTGCCACCGGCCCGCGCGGCGGCCCTGCGCGCGCTGGCTACATAAAGCCCAGACTACATAAAGCCCAGTTCAAGGCGGGCTTCGTCGCTCATCATGTCCATGCCCCACTGCGGCTCAAACGTCATGGCCACATCGACCTGTTTGACCCCGGGCAGGGGTTCGATCGCGTCGGCAACCCAGCCGGGCATTTCGCCCGCGACCGGACAGCCCGGTGCTGTAAGGGTCATTATCACATTCACCTCTGAGGCGTCATTGATGTCGATCGTATAGATCAGCCCAAGATCATAGATATTCACAGGGATTTCAGGATCATAGACCGAACGAATAGCCATCACGATATCCTCGTAAAGTGGATGATCCGTGGTTGAGGGCGCGATCAGTGGCGTGCCTTCGATTTGGGTGTCTTGCTCGGTCATAACGGCCTCTTTTATTCCTGACTGTTCATATAGGGTTTAAGGCTGTGCAGGTAAAGGGGCAGGCATGACCCTTCCCATTTGCGCGACCTTGGGTCATATGAGCGCCAAACTCAAAGGCCCGCACGCATGACAAAACCATTCTCGTTTTCCCTAGACGCCACCGACGGCAAGGCCCGTACAGGCGTTATTTCCACGCCGCGCGGCGATATTCGCACGCCGGCGTTCATGCCGGTGGGCACGGCTGCCACAGTCAAGGCGATGATGCCCGAAAGTGTGGCCGCGACGGGGGCCGATATTCTGCTGGGCAATACCTATCATTTGATGCTGCGGCCCACGGCCGAGCGGATTGCGCGGCTTGGCGGGCTGCATAAATTCATGAACTGGGACAAGCCGATTTTGACAGACTCGGGCGGGTTTCAGGTGATGTCCTTGGCTGATCTGCGCAAGCTGACGGAAAAAGGCGTGACCTTCAAATCCCACATCGACGGGTCAAAGCACGAATTGACGCCGGAACGCAGCATGGAGATTCAAAAGCTGCTGGGTAGCGATATTGTCATGTGTTTTGACGAATGCCCCGCGCTGCCTGCGGATCGTACGCGGCTTGAAGAAAGTATGCGCCTGTCGATGCGATGGGCGCAGCGCTCGCGCGATGCATTCGGGGATCGCCCCGGATATGCATTGTTTGGTATTCAGCAAGGCGGGCTGGAACAAGACCTGCGCGAGGAAAGCGCTGAGGCGTTGAAAAACGTCGGCTTTGATGGCTATGCGGTGGGCGGATTGGCTGTGGGCGAAGGGCAAGAGGCGATGTTTTCCTGCCTTGATTATGCGCCAGACCAATTGCCGACCGACAAGCCGCGCTACCTGATGGGCGTCGGCAAGCCCGACGACATTGTCGGCGCGGTAAAGCGCGGGATCGACATGATGGATTGCGTTTTGCCGTCGCGATCGGGGCGCACAGGGCAGGCGTTCACACGGCGCGGGGTTCTTAACATCAAAAACGCGCGTCACGCCGATGATCCGCGCCCGCTTGACGAAGGGTGTAGCTGCCCCGCCTGCTCCAACTACTCTCGCGCCTATCTTAATCACGTGTTTCGCAGCCAAGAGATGATTTCCGGCATGCTGCTTACATGGCATAACCTGCGTTATTTTCAGGATATCATGCAGGGGATGCGCGATGCGATTGCCGCGGGCACCTTTGCAGCCTGGGAGGCCGATTTCCACACGCAGCGCGCGGCAGGGGATATCGACCCGCTCTAGTCCGGGCGAAAAGGTCGCCAGTTCAGCAATCGCATTACCCATGGCCGTGGTTTGATCTGCAGGGCCACAAGGGTCGCGGCATTCTTGCCGGCAAGCGGCGTCCAGCATTTGGGCGCGAGTTTTGGGCAAGATACTCGCGCACGATCCGTGTGTGTTGGCGTTGCTATCCGGCGCGTGCCGGATGTGATTTAATGCGTGTCGGTCTATGAAAAAGGAATGGGTGCATGCAAAATCTTGACGCAAACAAAGCCAATGCACAGGCATTTTATGATTTGATGTTTAACCAATGCAAACCACGTGAAGCGGTCGAGCGCTACGTTGGCGCAGACTACATTCAGCACAATCCGCTCGTGTCCGACGGTAAAGAAGCGTTCATCGCCTATTTCGAAACCATGGCAACGCAAAACCCCGGCAAGATGACGTATTTCAAACGTGCGATTGCCCAAGAAGATCTTGTGGTGCTGCACTGTCACCAGATTTGGCCAGGTGGCGACGACTATGCGGGGATCGACATCTTTCGCTTTGATGAAGATGGCAAGATTGTCGAACACTGGGACGTTTTGCAGGTGATCCCCGATGGGTCCGCCAATGACAACGGGTTCTTCTAGGGCGACGTCGCGCCGCTTTGAAATACGGGCGCTATTGCGATGATCGCTTTCATCTCAAGCCGACAAAGCCGGGTCTGGCGATGGAACCGGACCTGAGTGTTGCCCCTGCGGACGACGGTGCCAAGCCCAGCATGGTGGTGCCTGTAGACAAATTGGACGACGCGGATTGGCCTGTGCAGCTGACCCGCGCGACCATGGCCAATCTTCCCACGCCCTAGGCGAGCAAGTGAACTGAATGTGATAGGTCCGCAAAGGCAAGCCATACAATGGCGCGCTTTTTGTGCGCTTTCCCTAGAAAAGCCGTGATCTTGCCTTGCGCAGGGCGCGCGCAAACGGCAGTCTGGCGCCAAGTAAAAAAGCGCCTTGATGGTTGAAACGCTGGGGCATACCCCCACATCTAGAAGCCAAAGAGGAGATACATCGTTGCCGCCAAGCGGGGCGTTCGTATCTTGCCAATGATAAGGATAGAGCATGCAAGACCCCCTGAGCGCGAGCTACCCCGTATTGCCACTGCGTGATATTGTGGTGTTCCCCCATATGATCGTCCCGCTGTTTGTGGGCCGCGAAAAGTCTGTTCGCGCCCTCGAAGAGGTCATGCAGGACGACAAGCAAATCCTGCTGTCCAGCCAGATCGACCCCGGTGTCGATGATCCCGCAAGCGATGGGATCTACACCGTTGGCGCGCTGGCCAATGTGCTGCAATTGCTGAAACTGCCCGATGGCACCGTCAAGGTGCTGGTCGAAGGCATCAGCCGTGTGCGGATCACTGAATATATCGATAATCCGAATTTCTTTGAGGCGAGCGCGGAATACCTAACCGAAGTGCCCGGTGACAATGCCGTGACAGAGGCGCTGGTGCGTTCGGTTGCAAATGAATTCGAGCGCTATTCGAAGGTGAAAAAGAACATCCCCGAAGAAGCTTTGGCCGCAGTTGGTGAAGCAAGCGAACCGGCCAAGCTGGCCGATTTGGTCGCGGGGCATCTTGGCATCGAAGTGGCACAAAAGCAGGACTTGCTGGAAACGCTTTCTGTGTCGGATCGTCTGGAAAAGGTGTTCGGGTTGATGCAGGGCGAAATGTCCGTCCTTCAAGTCGAGAAAAAGATCAAGACACGCGTCAAAACCCAGATGGAGCGCACCCAGCGCGAGTATTATCTGAACGAGCAGATGAAGGCGATCCAGAAGGAATTGGGCGACGGCGAAGAGGGCGAGGGCGAAATTGCCGAGCTTGAGGCCAAAATCGCTGCAACCAAGTTTTCCAAGGAAGCACGCGACAAGGCCGAGGCCGAGCTGAAAAAGCTTAAGAATATGTCGCCCATGTCGGCCGAAGCCACAGTCGTGCGCAACTATCTTGATTGGCTGCTGTCGATCCCGTGGGGCGTGAAATCGCGCACCAAAAAGAACCTTGCGAACGCGCAGGCGGTTCTGGATGCGGATCATTATGGTCTGGAAAAGGTCAAGGAACGCATCGT
>JBLHNX010000194.1:0-5405 GCA_047622125.1 Paracoccaceae bacterium
GAGGTGGCACCATCCACATCGTAATCGGCAAAGATTGCGATACGTTCGCCCGCATCAACCGCCGCCAGAAACCGCCCCGCCGCCGCGTCCATATCGCGCAAGGATCGCGGGTCGGGCAGCAGATCACGCAGTTTGGGGTTTAGAAATGCCGCCACACCCTCGGCCACAACGCCGCGCCGCGCCAGTGTATGGCACAGCGCCAATGGCAGGCCGGTATCCTGCGCCATGGCTTGGGCCGCACGATCCTGCTCAACGCTCGGACCCACCCAGCGCCTACTGTTGGCCGAACCTTCTACACCCAAGAAAGCGCGCGCCATATGTTGTGCCTCATTCATCACATCACACCATATGCGTAGGGGCGCGGATTATCCACGCCCCATATCTCATCTTGCCCAAAATATCCCCGCCGGAGGCTCCGCCCTCGGCAACAGGCTCACTTGGTCGGGTTGCGATACGACATGCGCCGCACAGATCCCGTCTTGGAGCGCATCAAAATCGTCTCGGCGGTCAGGTAACCGACCTCGCGTTTGATCCCCGACACGATTGAGCCATCGGTGACGCCCGTGGCGGCGAAAATCACATCGGCTGTGACCATATCGTCGCGGGTGTAAACCCGATCAAGGTTTGTAATGCCTGCCTTTTTGGCGCGATTTCGTTCATCGTCATTGCGAAACGTCAGGCGGCCGAACATCTGCCCGCCCATACATTTCAACGCTGCCGCAGCCAGCACGCCTTCGGGTGCGCCGCCGCTGCCCATGTACATATCGATGCCGGTTAAATGCGGCTCGGCGCAGTGCATGACACCCGCGACATCGCCGTCGGTGATCAGGCGGATCGCAGCGCCGGTGCTGCGCAGTGCTTCGATCATGTCTTCATGGCGGGGGCGCTCAAGAACGCAGACGGTGATATCCTCGGTGCTGCACCCTTTGGCAGAGGCAAGCGCGTTGACCCGCTCGGCGGGCGACATATCAAGGGTGACAACGCCCGTGCGAAACCCCGGCCCGATCGCCAGTTTGTCCATGTAGACGTCGGGTGCGTGCAGCATCGATCCGCGCGGTCCCATCGCAATCACAGTCAGGGCGTTTGGCATGTCTTTGGCGGTCAGGGTCGTGCCTTCAAGCGGGTCCAGCGCGATATCAACACCCGGCCCATTGCCTGTTCCGACCTTCTCACCGATAAACAACATCGGCGCTTCGTCGCGTTCGCCCTCGCCGATCACCACTACACCGGCGATATCGAGCTTGTTTAGCTCGTCGCGCATCGCATTCACCGCTGCCTGATCTGCGGCCTTTTCATCACCGCGCCCGATCAGGCGGGCACTGGCCAATGCAGCGGCTTCGGACACGCGGGCAAGGCCAAGCGATAGCATACGGTCATTGAAGTCATCGACCTTTGACATGGGATCATCCTTTTGGGTTGGTTGCCCTTGGTCTAGACTGCCCAAAGCCCAAGGCCAAGCGATAGGCGCGCTGGTATCGTCGCTAACATTGGCGTTCAGGACTGTTGGGCGCGCAGTTTGACCATACCATCAAGCAGAATACCGACCATCAGCCCGTTCAGGCAGTGCCAGACGAAATGCGTCCCGTAGGCCCAGACATCGCAAAGTGCCAGGTCGATGGTGCGAAACACCAGTGCTACGGCAAAGGTGATCGTCGCGGCCCAAATCCACGGGGCCATCACGCTGTCGCGTCGCCAGCCCACAAACGAGAACACAAAGAGGGCCACCAAAGCAGGCGCATATTGCAGCGATCCGTTCAGGGGCGGCGGCGTTGCTGCAGCGCTTGTGTCGCCCTCGCCGACCGCAAGCATCGCAACGATGACAACCGCCACAACGCCCAGCGCACCGATCGCGATTTTTCCGGGGCGGACGCCGCCGATCCGGTGAATGGCGACCAGAACAAAGATCGTCACGAAGGTCCAGATCGGGATAACGTCCGCCAGTTCAGACCAGCGGTTTGCAAAGGTGTGAAACAGGAACGATCCGATGCCGACGCAGCCTGCCAACACAATCAGTATGGTCGTATCCGGCGCGCGCAGGTTCAGCCGTCGTGCGGTGCGCCACGCCAAAAGAGCGGCAATTACAAAGGCAAGATTGCTCAGCGCGTTTAGCGGCTCCGCCCAGAACGCAGCAGAAAGCCGCTCGCAGTAGATATCAACCGGCGCGAACCAGTCCAAATTCAGACCTCTTCGATGCGAATGGCAACGGGGGGGTGGACGACCACACCAGTATCCGCCATCGCATCTAGGGCTTCGTCTAACCCGGTCCGCGTGGTTTTATGTGTGACGATCAGCACTGGCGCGCTTGTGTCATTGTGGCCATATTGGTGCATCCGGTCGATGCTGATACCGGCTTCGCCCAAAGCATGCGCAACTTTTGCCAAGGCGCCCGGTTTGTCGAGAAGTTGCATGCGCAAATAGTAAGGTGCAGGGATTGCGGCGCGCGCGGCGCGTGCTTTGCGCAATGTCTTGGCCGGTTGTCCGAACGTTGGCAGGCGCACTCCGCGCGCGATATCCATCACATCCCCCATCACCGCGCTGGCGGTCGGGCCTTCGCCGGCACCAGCGCCGCGCAGAACGATCTGGCCGACGGCATGGCCCTCAAGGACTACCATGTTTGTGCCGCCTTCAAGCTGGCCAAGCGGCGAGGTCGCGGGCACGAGGCAGGGGGACATGCGTTGTTCCAACCCACGGCCCGTCATCTGTGCCACACCAAGTAGTTTAATCCGGTAGCCCATATCGGCGGCTTGGTGGATATCATCGATGGTGATCGCGCCGATGCCTTCAAGTTCGACCGCGTCAAAATCAATCTGTGTGCCAAAGGCAATCGACGACAAGATTGCAAGCTTGTGAGCCGCGTCGATCCCGCCAACGTCAAGTTCGGGATCGGCCTCAAGAAAGCCAAGCTGGTTGGCCTCGTCAAAGACCGCTTCGTAGGACAGGCCCGCGCTTTGCATACGTGTGAGGATGTAGTTGCAGCTGCCGTTCATCACACCCATGATCCGGTTGATTTCATTCGCGGCCAACCCTTCGGTCAGGGCTTTGACAACGGGAATACCACCCGCGACAGCGGCTTCGTACCGGATAACAAGGCCTGCGGCTTCGGCCATTTCCGCGAGTTCCTGACCGTGATGTGCCAAAAGCGCCTTGTTGGCGGTAACCACATCCTTGCCAGCCGCCAATGCAGCCTCGACGGCGTCTTTGGCGGGGCCGGTATCACCACCTATCAATTCGACAAACACGTCCACATCATCGCGTTTGGCCAGCGCGACCGGGTCGCCTTCCCAAGCATAGTCAGACAGATCGACATCGCGGTTCTTGTCCTTTGATCGGGCCGAGACAGCCGTAATAACCACCGCGCGGCCACTGCGTGCTGCAATAAGGTCTGCCTGCTTTTGCACGATCCTGACAACACCGACACCGACGGTTCCCAGACCTGCAATTCCAAGGCGTAGTGGCTGTGTCATGGTGCGGTTCCGTCTTGCTGAGTGTGATTTAAGAAGGCTGTTAGCGCGTTGGCAGCGTTACTGCAACGCGGCGGTGTTGATCCCGAGTGCCATCCGGGTGCGCGTTGCACGATCAACAACGGGTCCACGCAGGGCCGACGCCTGTGCCCGCAGCCGCGCAAGGCGGCTATCAAATCTGGCAACTGCCGCGAGACCTGTCTGTGCTGTGCCACCCGACTGGTCAGCTTGTGCCAAGAGTGACGCAAGCGGCACAACTGAAGGGTAAGGCGCATCAAGCGCGGCCTGATCCAGCGTTGCATCCAGTTGCGGAAACTGGGTGCAGGCAGTGCTGAGGCAAAGAATGGCAATCAGGGCAGGGCGCATGGTCGGCCTTTTCGGGCAAAGTTGCGCGACAATACGAGCGGGCAAGGCCCAGATGCAAGGGTATCAGTTTGGCATGGGGTGGTGATTTGTGCCTTTTCAAATGAACAATTGTTCAGTTAAATGGCGCGATGGCACGCAAGACCGGATCACATGCGGATACGACCCGCCCTCGGGTGCGCGCAGCCGCCCTGCAGCTGATCGCGCAACACGGGTTTGCCGCTGTTTCCATGCGCCAGATCGCCGCCAAGGTCGGCGTGCAGGCCGGCGCGCTTTATAACTACACCCCTGATAAGCAAACGCTGCTGTTTGATTTGCTGCACAGCCACATGGATGAATTGCTGACGGCCCGCGCGGCCGCGGTACGCAAAGGCCCGGCGAGCCAGCAACTTGAGGGGTTCATACGGTTTCATATTCGCTGGCACCTGCCGCGCGGGGACCAGGTTTTTGTGTCCTACATGGAGTTGCGCAACCTTACGCCCGAGAATTTTGCGCAAATCGAACAGTTGCGCCGTACTTATGAGGACGAGCTTGAGGCGATCTTGCGGCTTGGGGTGGCCCAAGGGGTGTTTGTGGTGGCGGACACCAAAATTACCACCCTTGCCCTGATTGCAATGTTGACGGGCATGAACAATTGGTATCGCGAAAGCGGCCGCCTGCCGCTGGCCCTGATCGAAGAGATCTACGTCGATCTTGCGCGACGTGCGGTTGGTGTGGCGTCTGACTGAGTTGTGCCGCGTTGGCGCGTGCTGAAAGATGCGCCTCCGGCGGGAGTTTCTTGAACAGAAGAATTCAAAGGATGTCGCGAACAGGCGGGCGATTGGTTCGCGTGCTTTGCACAGTGGCCCGAAATGCGAGGAGAAATGACATGAAAATTGGTTTTATCGGGTTGGGAAATGTTGGCGGCAAGCTGGCGGGAAGTTTGCTGCGCAATGGCATGGACCTTACTGTGCATGATTTGAACGCTGATTTTGTTGCTGATTTTGTGAGCCGAGGGGCCCGTGACGGGAAATCGCCGCACGACCTGATGGTGGATTGTGATGTTGTGATCACCTGTCTGCCATCGCCAGCCGCCTGTGATGTTGTGGTGAGCGAAATGCTGTCGGCAGTCACTGAAGGCAAAATATGGCTTGAGATGTCCACCACCGACGCCACCGAAGTGCGCCGCCTCGGTCAAGAGGTGATCGCGCGCGGCGGGGCGGCGGTGGATTGTCCGGTTTCGGGCGGGTGCCACCGCGCGGATACCGGCAATATCTCGATCTTTGCTGGGTGTGATCGCGCCACATTTGACCGCGTTTTGCCGATCCTGACCATTCTGGGACGGCGCGTGTTGCACACAGGCGATTTGGGCAGTGCCAGCACGCTGAAGGTGATGACCAACTATTTGGCCACGGCGAACCTGCTGACATGTTGCGAGGCAATGGTGACGATGAAGGCGGCAGGGCTTGATCTTGCGACCACCTATGAGGCGATTCGGATCAGTTCGGGCACTTCGTTTGTGCATGAAACCGAAAGTCAGGTGATCCTGAACGGCAGCCGTGACATCAATTTCACGATGGATTTGGTGAAAAAGGACATCGG
>JBLHNX010000195.1:0-5392 GCA_047622125.1 Paracoccaceae bacterium
GAAATGTCTGAATTTCAGTCACCTCGGCAATGTCACGTGCAGCGGCGATGAACTCGTCAAAGGCGCGCGCTTGTGTCTTGTCCAAGGTAATGCGCAACGACACCGTGACGGCATATCCCAACGCGCGCCAGTCAATCACCGCGTGCTGGCCTGTCAAAACCCCTGTCTCTTGCAGTCGCGCGATCCGGCGCTGTGCCTTGAGGGCAGACACCCCCGCCCGCGCACCCAGTTCGGCGACAGTCAAGGACGGGTCCGCCTGTAGTTGGCGCAAAAGACGGCGATCAAGGTCATCAAGCATAGAAATATGCATATTTGATGAAATAACGCATGACAATATCATATTGCCTAAAAATTCCAAAGGAGCAGCACTCGCCAACCCCACAGCACCTCGGTAGAAACGCATCAATGAAACCTAACAAAGGATAAACCGATGCGCGTTTATTATGATCGTGACTGCGATGTGAACCTGATCAAAGACAAAAAAGTAGCCATCCTCGGCTATGGCTCCCAAGGCCACGCACATGCGCTGAACCTGCGCGACTCTGGCGCCAAGAACATCGTCGTCGCCCTGCGCGAAGGCTCTTCCACCGCGAAAAAATGCGAAGCCGAAGGCCTCAAGGTCATGGGTATCGCCGAAGCCGCTGCTTGGTGCGACCTGATCATGTTCACCATGCCCGATGAATTGCAGGCTGAAACCTACAAGAAATACGTGCACGACAACATCAAGCCCGGCGCGGCGATTGCATTTGCCCACGGCCTTAACGTGCACTTTGGTCTGATTGAACCCAAAGAAGGCATCGACGTGATCATGATGGCCCCTAAAGGCCCCGGTCATACTGTGCGCGGCGAATACACCAAGGGCGGCGGCGTGCCCTGCCTGATCGCGGTGGATACAGACGCATCCGGCAAGGCCCAAGAAATCGGCCTGTCGTATTGTTCCGCCATCGGTGGTGGCCGCTCTGGTATCATCGAAACCAACTTCCGTCAGGAATGTGAAACCGACCTGTTCGGCGAGCAGGCAGTTCTGTGCGGCGGCGTTGTTGAACTGATCCGCTGTGGCTTTGAAACGCTGGTCGAGGCTGGCTACGAGCCCGAAATGGCCTATTTCGAGTGTCTGCACGAAGTGAAGCTGATCGTGGATTTGATCTATGAAGGCGGCATCGCAAACATGGACTACTCGATCTCTAACACAGCCGAATACGGCCAGTACGTCTCGGGCCCGCGCGTTCTGCACTACGATGAGACAAAAGCACGGATGAAAGAGATCTTGAACGACATCCAGTCCGGCAAATTCGTACGGGACTTCATGTTGGAAAATGCAGTTGGTCAGCCAACAATCAAAGCGGCGCGTCGTGCAAACGACGAGCACCAGATCGAAGTGGTCGGCCAGAAACTGCGCGACATGATGCCGTGGATTTCCGCAGGCAAGATGGTCGACAAAGCCAAGAACTAAACCCGCGATTTCATTCAGAAATCGTCACGGAAAACCTTGTTTTTCGAAACGGCCCCGCAAGTTCGCGCTTGCGGGGCCGTGTTGATTTTCGCATGACAGGCGGATGACAACCCAACCCACCCTTTCAAACTGGCTTTCCATCGCCGCTCTTGGTGTGATCTGGGGCGGCACATTCATGGTTGTGTCCATCGCCCTGCAAGGCTTCGGCCCGCTCACAGTCGCCTGTGCCCGCACGACCCTTGGCGCGATATCCCTACTAATGCTTATGCGCGTTATGGGCCGCCCGATGCCGTCTGGACGCGCGGTTTGGGGCTATCTTGCGGTGATCGGCGTGCTCAATTCAGCCCTGCCCTTTGCCTTGTTGTCATGGGGCCAGCAATATGTCCCGTCGGCTTTCGCGGGAATTTCCATGGCAGCCCTGCCCTTGTTCGTGCTGCCGCTTGCGCATCAGTTCACCGACGAAAAAATGTCGCCGCGCAAAGCTATCGGTGTCGGCTTGGGGTTCATCGGCGCGGCCGTTCTGATCGGCCCCGGCGCGATCCACATTGGCCAAGGTATTGAACCGCTTGCGCAGCTTGCCTGCATCGCCGCCGCGCTTTCGTATGCTGTGTCATCTGTGCTCACACGTCGCTGCCCGCCGGTGGATAGTATTTCGATGGCCGCCCTGACCTTGGTGGTCGGGTCGGTTTGTCTTATTCCGGCGATGCTGGTGATCGAAGGCGTGCCGCAATGGTCACACGGGCAAGCAGGCTATGCGATCATCTTTCTTGGCTTGGTGCCGACAGCTTTTGCCGCGCTTTTACGCGTGCAGGTCATCCGCACCGCAGGGTCCGTCTTTATGACGCTAGTGAATTTCCAAGTGCCCGTCTGGTCGATGCTGTTTGGCGCGCTTGTGCTTTCCGAACTTCTGCCATTGCGGTTCTTCGTCGCCCTTGCGCTTATCTTGATCGGCTTACTGATCAGCCAATGGGGCGGGTTGCGTCGCTTGTTCGGCTCTTAGGGCTTTGTCACAGCGCCAATCTCGGCCACGATCCCGTCAACGACTTGCTCAAGCAACATGTCATCGTCGCATTCGGCCATCACGCGGATCAGCGGTTCGGTGCCTGATTTTCGAATCAAGATGCGGCCACGCCCTGCGACATCGGCCATGGCAGCCGCGATCACCGCTTTGACCGAGGCATCGGCAAGCGGGTCTTGCCCGTCACTATAGCGCACATTCTTAAGCATCTGCGGCACCGTTTCAAAACTTCGCGTCAGCGCAGAGGCCGGTTTGCCGGTTTCCACCATCGCCGCAAGGAATTGCAACCCTGCGAGCAGCCCGTCGCCTGTGGTGGCGTAGTCCGTCATGACGATATGGCCTGACTGTTCGCCGCCAAGATTGAACTCGCCTGCGCGCATCGCCGCGACGACGTGACGGTCACCGACGGCGGTGCGTTCCAGATGCAGCCCCTGCCCCTCAAGGTAGTGCTCCAACCCAAGGTTCGACATCACCGTCGCAACCAAGGTGCCCTTGGCCAACCGGTCCTGCGCGGCCCAGCGGGTGGCAAACAGCGCCATGATCTGATCACCGTCAGCAACACTGCCGTTTTCATCAAGGATCATCACCCTGTCGGCGTCGCCATCAAGACAAATCCCCACGTCCGCACCCTGGCTCAAGATTGTTTCAGCCGCCAGCCGTGTGCTGGTCGAACCGCAGCCTTCATTGATATTAAAACCGTTCGGGCTGATCCCTACGGGGATCACCTCGGCGCCAAGCTCCCACAAGACTTCGGGCGCGACGCGGTGCGCGGCGCCGTTGGCACAATCAATCACGACCTTCAGACCATCAAGCCGCATGCCAGTAGGAAAGGTTGATTTCAACCGCTCGGCATAGCGGAAACGGCCGTCGTCGATCCGTTTTGCGCGACCAATGTTATTGGGTTGGGCGGGCTCAAGCGCAGCGGCAACCATTGCTTCGATCTCGGCCTCGGCTTCGTCGGACAGCTTGAACCCGTCAGGGCCAAAAAACTTGATCCCGTTGTCGTGGTGCGGGTTGTGGCTGGCGCTGATCATGATGCCCGCATCGGCGCGCATCGACAGGGTCAACAAACCAACTGCAGGGGTCGGCACAGGACCCAGCAGCAGCACATTCATGCCCGTGCTGGTCAATCCCGCCGTGAGGGCACTTTCAAACATATAGCCAGACAGTCGCGTGTCTTTGCCGATCACGACACGGTGGCCATTGCTGCCGTCGTTGCGGAAATGCCGCCCCGCGGCCGCGCCAATCTGTAGCGCATTTTCGACAGTCATCGGCCATGTATTGGCCGTGCCGCGAATACCATCTGTTCCGAAAAGTTTCTTAGCCATTACTATTCTACCCGTTTAGCGCCATGTGCAGGTTCAACGCCTGCCGCGTATCTTTTATGTCGTGGACACGCAAAATCTGCACCCCCTGCGCCACGCCGTGCAAGGCAACTGCAACCGACCCTGATGTCCGGTCTTGGGCCTCTGCCGCATGGCCGATCGTGCCGATAAACCGTTTGCGCGACGCGCCCAGTAGAATGGGGCAGCCAAGATTATGATAGAGGGAAATACCGCGCATTAGTGTCACGTTATGCTGCAATGTCTTACCGAACCCGATGCCCGGATCAACGATGATTTGGCTGCGCGGAATGCCCGCCGCTTGGGCCGCCGCCACTCGATCCGCCAAAAAGTCGTAAACATCCAGCAGCACATCATCATAGCGCGGATCAGCCTGCATCGTTTCAGGATCGCCCTGCGCATGCATTAGGCACACCGGAAGACCCGCGCGCGCTGTCACCTCGGCAAGTGCGGGATCATGCATAAATGCCGCCACATCGTTTACCATGCTAGCACCCGCAGCAATCGCCGCCGCGGCCACACCTGCCTTGCGCGTATCAATCGAGATCGCCACATCGCTGCCTGCGCGGATCGCGGCAATGACGGGCGCGGTGCGCGCGATTTCGGCGTCCAGCTGAACCTCGGCGGCGCCGGGCCGCGTGCTTTCACCGCCGATATCCAAGATTTCGGCACCTGATTGTTCCATCGCGCGGGCATGGGCCAATGCGGCTACAGGGTCATCAAACAACCCGCCATCCGAAAAGCTGTCAGGCGTTACATTCAAGATGCCCATGATGCGCGGCGCGGCCATAGACAGCCCCGCAATATCGGCGCGCGGCGCGGTCAGACGGCCCAGCACATCGGCAGGCACGTCCTGCGCGGGGATCATCACGCCCGCGCGACCACGTTCCAAAACTTCGACACCATCGAACCATAGCCAGCCACCCGCAAGCGTCAGTGCGCCATCGGGGCGGTGCGGATCACTTTGCGGAATGGGGCGATAATAAGTGGTCATAGGGTTGCTTCGTTCACCCCCACGGCGCGGGTCGGCACGGGTGCGTCAGGTGCACCGGCGCCGATTACCAGTAGATCGGCCGCGTTCATGTGACCTGCGAACCATGCCGCCAAGGCCGTGGCATCGCGTGGTCCCGCACTTGGGCCATCAACAGCATCCAGCACAATTTTTGACGGGGCCCAAACGCAAATCTGGCCGTTCTTCATCGCCCAGTCCAGTTCGGTGCGGGTACCGACCACCACACAACGTTTGTCGCGCCCAGCCAGAACCCAAGCGTTTTGTTCAATTGCCAGCAGATCAATGCGGCGTTGCGCCATGGCAGCGCCCGCTTGCGGGGCGGCGCCGTCACCAGCGCCAACACAGATAATCAGCGGCGCGTCACCCGCGAGTTGATCAATCCAGCGCGACAACAGCGGCGCGGCAATCGCGTCATTGGACAAAAACATGACCCGAGGATGTGGCACATCGACCAGTTCAACCCCCGCTGGCATCGCGCCATCCGCGCTGCGCACGATTTCAACGCCCAAAGCGCCCGGACCACGGTCCAGTTTTTCGATCCGCACAAAGACGCGCAGGGCTTGGGG
>JBLHNX010000196.1:0-5389 GCA_047622125.1 Paracoccaceae bacterium
TAATAAGCAGCGCTTTGGCATAGTCGCCAGCTCGCGTGGCATCCTGCAACTGTGCGCAAAGCTTTGGCGCGACATTTGCGGTGACGCTGATACAGCCAACGCCGCCTTGGGCGTTGAACCCGATGGCCGTCGGGTCTTCGCCCGACAGTTGGATGAAATCAGTGCCGCAAGTAATGCGTTGCTTGGAAACACGGGCAAGATCGCCTGTCGCGTCTTTTACCCCGACGATGAATTCGTGCTTCGCAAGTTCACCCATCGTTTCGGGCGACATATCGACCACGGACCGACCCGGGATATTGTAGATGATGATCGGCAAGCCACAGTCGGCAGCGGCCATGAAATGCGCAATCAATCCGGCCTGAGTCGGCTTGTTGTAATATGGCGTAACAACCAGCGCCGCAGTCGCGCCCGCGTCCTTGGCGGCTTGCACCAAACGCACGGTTTCGGCGGTGTTGTTCGACCCCGCACCGGCAACCACAGGCGCACGCCCTGCCACAGCTTCGATCACCGTTTCCACAACGATATCGTGCTCGCGATGGCTAAGTGTGGGGCTTTCACCAGTTGTGCCCACGGGGACAAACCCGTCGGTGCCCTGATCCAAATGCCAGTCGACAAGTTTTTTCAACGTGTCCAGATCCAGTTGGCCGTCCTTGAACGGCGTAACAAGAGCAGGGAGAGACCCTTTGAGCATGACACGCTTCCTTTTTGTGGGGTGGGCCGTAGCACGGCACCGATGAAATCGCGCGGACACTAGTGCGGATTGGCGCCTTTGCCAAGTTTGTGAGTTGCGCAATCGTGCATCCAAGTTAGACATGTGTCCATGTCACCCAAAACCCCCTTCGTGTTTTTCATCTTGTCGGCTCTCGCGCTGATTATTGTTCTGCCGTTTTCTGCCATGGCACAGGATGGCGAAGGCGGCCCGCCTTTGGCCGCCGCCTATGATGCGATGGGGCAGGGCGATTGGGAAACGGCCTATGCGGTTGTCGCAGGCGCGGGGCCCATTGCCCGTGACCTTGTGACGTGGACGCGCTTGCGCGACGGGGCCGGAACATTTGATGAATACGTGAGGTTTCTGGCAAGGCGCGGCGATTGGCCCGGCACCGACCGCATTCGCGACGCCGCCGAGGAGGTCATGCCCGAAGGCGAATTGCCGGCGGCAGTGGTTGCATTCTTTGATGGACGCACGCCTGAAACCGGCGAAGGTGCAGTGCGCCTTGCCGAGGCCTATTTCAAGAATGGTGAAGGCGCCAAGGCGAACGACGTCCTGATTGCCGCATGGACCACGCTGGGTCTGACAGAAGAAGGTCACGCGGCGATCATCAATACCTTTGGCGATATCGTCGCCCCGTATCACGCGGCACGCGCTGAAATGCTTCTTTGGCGCTGGCGCACCACCGATACGCAACAACTCATGCCACTTCTGGGTGAAGGCCAAGCCGCGCTCGCTGCAGCGCGCACGGCCTATATCCGTAACGACGGGGACATTGCACAGCGCGTCGCTGCTGTGCCCGCCGCTCTGCGCAGCGATATCGGCCTTGCCTATGATCGGTTCAGCTGGCTTGCGGGACGCGGTGAAAGGACAGATGCGATTGAAATTCTGCGTGCGCAGTCATTGAGCGCAGAAAGCTTGGGCCAACCGTGGCGCTGGGCCTCTTGGCGGCGGGTTATGGCGCGGTGGGAAATGCGCGAGGGGCGGAGCGCCAGTGCTTATGACCTTGCGATATCGCATTACCTGACCGAAGGCAGCGACTTTGCCGATCTGGAATGGCTCGCCGGATATATTGCGCTGACTTATATGGACAGCCCGGCCACCGCGCTTGCACATTTTGAGACCTTCAGCGATGCCGTGTCCTCGCCAATTTCTGTTGGGCGGGCGGGCTATTGGCTGGGTCGTGCCCATGATGCCTTGGGAAATGCCGATGCTGCGACAGATTCCTACCAAATGGCCGCGCGTTATCAGACCGGCTTTTATGGCCTTCTGGCCGCCGATCACCTTGGCCTGCCGCTTGATCCTGAACTTGTCGGAGATGAGCTGTTTGCGGACTGGCAAGAGGCCGCGTTTCTGACGGGCGACCTGACCCAAGCTGCACTTCTGTTGCTGGCTGCCGATCAACGCGGGCTCGCGGTGCTGTTCTTTGCCGAACTTGGCCGCACGTTGGATCGCGAGGGGTTAGCCCAGCTTGGCAATCTGATGATGGAACTCAACGAGCCGTTCTTCGCCCTCCTCGTCGCCAAGGCTGCCGCCGAGCGTGACATCGTGCTGCCCCATATCTATTTTCCACTGCACGATCTGGCGCGCATGGATTTGCCTGTGGAACCCGCGCTTGCCATGTCGATTGCGCGACGCGAAAGCGAATTTCGCGCGGATGCTGGCAGCCCTGTCGGTGCGCTGGGCCTGATGCAGTTGATGCCTGCAACAGCCCAAGAGGTCGCGGGCGAATTAGGCTTGTCGTTCCAGCGCGCGCGATTGACCTCGGATTGGGAATACAACGCGACCCTAGGCAGCCAATACCTTGCCAACCTTCAGGTCATGTTTGGCAACTCACCCGTGATGATTGCCGCCGGATACAACGCTGGTCCCAGCCGCCCGCGATCATGGATGGATGAACGGGGCGATCCGCGCACGGGCGCCGCGGACGTGGTTGATTGGATCGAACACATTCCGTTTCGCGAAACCCGCAATTATGTCATGCGTGTCACCGAAAGCATCCCGATCTACCGCGCGCGTCTCAGCGGTGAAACCGGCGCCCTACAATTTCGCGCGATGCTTGAGGGGGTCAAGCCCGTCATCCGCCCCCGCGCGCGGCCCGATACAGGCACGACGCGCGCGCCAGTGCTGCAAGATGGGGCGGCCGTCCTGCCGCCCATACGTCGCGGTACGACACTTGGCCCCTCAGCGCCCAGCGGTCCCCAGAAGATCCGCCCCGTCGCGCGCCCCGGCAGTGGCTAGGCCTTGGACCGGGCCCGCCACAGGGTGAACAGGCCCGCAGTAACCACAAGTCCGGCTCCAACCGCAACGTTGGTGCGCAGCGCTTCTTGAAAGACCACGATCCCGACGGCTGATGCGAACACAAGCTGAAGATAGGCAAAGGGCTGCACCGCACTTGCCTCAGCCACTTCGTATGTTTTGATTAACAACCAATGGCCCGTGGCTCCGGTCACACATAACAGCGCCATCCATCCCCAATCGCGCGCGATCATCGGCTCCCAGAACCAGATCCCGACAAATGTAATGGCAACGGCCCCCGCAACCCCTGTCCAAAAAAAGCTGGTGGCCGTGCCGTCGCGCCGCGCCGCGTATCGGGTCAGCAGGCTATAAAGCGCAAACATGCTGGCCGAGGTCAGCGCGATCAGGGCGGCAGGGGCAAAGACACCCGACCCGGGTTGCAAAATGATGATGACCCCGACGAACCCGATCCCAATGGCAAACCAACGCCGCCAGCCAACAGTTTCGCCCAACACAGGGCCAGAAAGTGCTGCAACAATCAGCGGGTAACAGGCGAAAATCGCGTGTGCCTCGACCAATCCCAGCTTTACGAAAGCCAAAACCATAACGCAGATTTCAGCAACCAACAAAAGCCCGCGAAAAATCTGCAAGACTGGCTGGGTCGTGGCTGCTGCGACGCGCACGGACCCGACCTTGCGAATGGCAATCGCAATGACAAACGCGGCAAAGAACCAATACCGGATCATCACGATCATCAGCACGTTGTATTCGCCCGCCAAATGGCGCGAAATCCCATCCTGCATCGCGAACACAAAGGTCGTAGCGATCATCAGCATGATGCCAAGGCGCGTGTTGGTTTGCATCAGATCAGCCTTGCGCGGGTCATATGGCGCTTGCGACCAAAGCCAGCAACGCGTTCGACGCTAAATCCCGCTAATTGCAGGGATCGGCGCACATGCCCCGCAGCCGTATAAGTTGCCGCCGTGCCACCTTTGGCTGTGTGATCGCCGACCGCCTGCATCAAATCAGCACCCCATAATTCAGGGTTCTTGGCGGGGGAAAATCCGTCCAGATACCATGCATCCGCACGCCCATCCCAAGCGGGCAGGGTAGCGCGGGCATCGCCCGCGATCACCTCAAGCGCGAAGTCATCGCACTGCGACCCTTCGGTCAAAATATGCGTCGGCAACATGCCAGCAAACGGGGCCAGCGCCCGCGCCAGATCATCCGCAGCCATCGGATAAGCCTCAAAGCTGGTGAAATGCAGTCGCCCGTTGATCCCCGCCGCACGCCACGCCATCAGGGTCGCCAAAAAATTTAGCCCCGTCCCGAACCCCAGCTCGGCCACATGAAACCCGTCCGCAAACCGCGCCGGAAGGTCATTGCCAGCCAAAAACACATGCCGTGTTTCGTCCAAACCACCCTGCAGCGAAAAATACGGATCATCGAACCGCTGTGACACAGGGATATCGCCGTCGCGCCATTCCAATTCTGCTTGCTGGTCACTCATCTGCGCGGGCCCTATGTTGCGCGCAATCTTTGGCGGCAAGGGCAGATAATGGCAACGGTCGATGTGACAGTGCGCGGGGCGGGCGCGTTTGGGTTGGCCGTCGGATATGCCTGTGCGCGGCGTGGTGCAAAGGTCCGCGTCATTGATCCCAATGGCGTGGGGGCAGGATCCAGCGGCGGGATCGTTGGCGCACTTGCCCCACATGTGCCAGACACTTGGAATGATAAGAAAGCGTTTCAATTCGAGAGCCTGATGATGGCCGAGACCTTCTGGCAGGACGTGTCCGAAATCGCGCGCCAAGACGTTGGCTATGCCCGTTCCGGCCGCTTGCAGCCCTTGGTTGATGCTGCCGCAATAACCTTTGCCCGCCAGCGGATCGAAACGGCCAAGGATCTCTGGCAAGGTCGCGCCATCTGGAGGGTCATCAAGACCCCCGAAAACGAGCCATGGACCCCCCACAGCCCCACCGGCCTTTTGATCCACGATACCCTCACCGCCCGTATCCACCCACGCCGCGCGACCCGCGCCCTTGCTGCTGCAATCGTCGCGCTGGGCGGCGAAATCGCCACCGATGGTCCGGACGAAGGCGCAGTGGTCTGGGCTACGGGTTGGCAGGGTCTGATCGAAATGACGGCGCAACACACCCGCCTAGTCGGCAACGGCGTCAAAGGGCAAGCGGCCCTGCTGCAGTTCGACGCGCGCGACCTTCCGCAGCTGTTCGCCGATGCCCTGCACATCGTCCCGCATGGTGACGGAACCGTTGCGATCGGCTCAACATCAGAACGGTATTTCACCGACCCGACCAGCACCGACGAACAGCTTGACGACATCATCGTCCGTGCGCTGGCAGCCTTCCCCGTGCTTGCCAACGCCCCCGTTATCGAACGCTGGGCAGGTGTGCGGCCGCGCGCGCGCACTCGTTCGCCGATGAT
>JBLHNX010000197.1:0-5382 GCA_047622125.1 Paracoccaceae bacterium
TTCTTTTTTCCCGGAGAGGACGGCTTTTTGGCCGTCGAACCGATCTATGATTGTGACGTCATTCTGTCATCGGCAGACGGCGTCGATATTTCCCTACCCACGCGGGTCAGCGGACCATGAAGGAGCACACCATGACGCAATATGATGACCTTTGGGCTGAAAAAGAAACCGCCCGCCGTGAGTGGCTAGCCAATAATGGCCTCTATGCCCATGAGGACGAAAAATCCAGCTGCGGCGTTGGATTGGTTGTCTCGATTGACGGCAAGAAATCCCGTCGCGTTGTGGAAAACGGCATTGCCGCGCTCAAGGCGATTTGGCATCGCGGTGCGGTGGATGCTGACGGTAAAACCGGCGACGGTGCTGGTATTCACGTGCAGATTCCAGTCGAGTTCTTTTACGATCAGGTGCGCCGCACTGGTCACGAACCGCGCATGAACGAGCTGATCGCAGTCGGTCAGGTGTTTCTGCCGCGCACGAATTTTGGGGCGCAGGAAACCTGCCGCACGATCATCGAAACTGAAGTTCTGCGCATGGGCCACTATATCTATGGCTGGCGTCATGTGCCCGTCGATATTGCCTGTCTTGGCGAAAAGGCGAATGCGACCCGCCCCGAGATCGAACAGATCCTGATTTCCAATGCCAAGGGCGTGGACGAGGAACAGTTCGAGCGCGAGTTGTATGTCATCCGTCGCCGTATTGAAAAAGCCTCAGCCGCAGCGGGTATCCGCGAACTGTATTTGGCAAGCCTGTCGTGCCGTTCGATCATTTATAAGGGCATGATGCTGGCCGAGCAGGTCGCTGAATTCTACCCCGACCTGATGGATGAACGTTTCGAGAGCGCTTTTGCGATCTATCACCAGCGCTATTCGACCAACACGTTCCCGCAGTGGTGGCTGGCTCAGCCTTTCCGCATGTTGGCCCATAACGGCGAAATCAACACGCTGAAAGGCAACGTCAACTGGATGAAAAGCCATGAAATTCGCATGGCGAGTAGCACATTTGGCGACATGGCCGAAGATATCAAGCCGATCATTCCATTGGGGTCGTCGGATTCAGGTGCGCTTGACGCGGTGTTCGAGGTTCTTGTGCGCGCTGGCCGTAGCGCGCCGATGGCCAAGACGATGATGGTGCCGGAAAGCTGGTCCAAGCAAGCAACAGAACTGCCGCAGGCGTGGCGCGACATGTATTCTTACTGCAACTCAGTGATGGAACCTTGGGATGGCCCCGCAGCATTGGCGATGACCGACGGCCGCTGGGTTTGCGCAGGTCTTGACCGCAACGGTCTACGTCCAATGCGGTATGTCGTAACCGGCGAAGGCTTGCTTATCGCAGGGTCCGAAGCAGGCATGGTGCCAATCAATGAGGCAGGCGTTGTTGAAAAGGGCGCACTTGGTCCCGGCCAGATGATTGCGGTCGACATGGAAAAAGGCGGGCTTTTCCGCGATGTTGAAATCAAGGACAAGCTGTCGACTGCTCAGCCATTTGGCGAATGGGTTGGCAAAATCAACGAGTTGGATGACGCGCTTGGGTCTGTGACCGAAGTGCCCCTTTTTGAAGGTGCCGAGCTGCGCAAACGCCAGATCGCTGCGGGGTATACCATCGAAGAGCTTGAACAGATTCTGGCCCCGATGGCCGAGGACGCCAAGGAAACGCTTGCCTCGATGGGGGATGATACGCCCAGCGCAGTGCTCTCCGAGAAATACCGCCCGCTGTCACATTTTTTCCGCCAGAACTTTAGCCAAGTCACCAACCCGCCGATTGATAGCTTGCGCGAATTCCGCGTGATGAGCCTCAAGACGCGGTTCGGCAATCTTAAGAACGTGCTGGATGAAGACAGCAGTCAAACCGAAATTCTGGTTCTCGACAGCCCTTTCGTTGGCAATGCCCAATGGGAAGCGCTGAAAATTGCCTTTAACGCGCCCTGCTCCGAAATTGACTGCACTTTTGATGCTGACGGCGGCCCAGCAGCGCTTGGTCAAGCACTGGAACGTATTCGCGCCGAGGCCGAAGACGCGGTTCGTAGCGGTGCAGGTCACCTCATTCTGACCGACCAGTATCAAGGACAGGACCTTGTCGCGATCCCAATGATCCTTGCTACTAGTGCTGTTCATAGCTGGCTGACACGCAAAGGCTTGCGGACTTTCTGTTCGCTGAACATCCGGTCGGCTGAATGTATCGACCCGCACTACTTTGCCGTGCTGATTGGCTGTGGCGCAACGGTTGTGAACGCCTACCTTGCCGAAGATTCTTTGGCTGATCGTATCGGTCGCAACCTTCTTGATGGAACACTAACCGAGGCCGTGGCGCGCTATCGCACCGCTATCGACCAAGGTCTGCTCAAGATCATGGCCAAGATGGGGATATCAGTGATCTCGTCTTATCGTGGTGGTCTGAACTTTGAGGCCGTGGGCCTGTCCCGTGCGATGGTCGCCGAATATTTCCCCGGCATGCAGTCGCGCATTTCCGGCATCGGTGTGAGTGGCATCCAAAAGAAAGTCGCGGCCGTGCATTACGCTGGTTGGCGTGGTGGTAGCGATGTGTTGCCGATCGGCGGTTTCTATAAGGCGCGCCGTACGGGCGAAAAGCACGCGTGGGAAGCGCAGACAATGCACCTGTTGCAGAACGCCTGTAACACCGCATCATTTGAAATGTGGAAGCAATATTCGAGCCTAATGCAGGCCAACCCGCCAATCCACTTGCGCGATCTTTTGGCGATCAAAGCCATGGGCCAAGCGATTCCAATCGAAGAAGTTGAATCGATCACGTCGATCCGCAAACGGTTCGTTACGCCGGGCATGTCGCTGGGGGCCCTATCACCCGAGGCGCACAAAACACTGAACGTGGCGATGAACCGGATCGGGGCCAAATCTGATAGCGGCGAGGGTGGTGAGGACCCCGCACACTTCGTGCCCGAGCCCAACGGCGACAATCCGTCTGCTAAGATCAAGCAGGTCGCGTCTGGGCGATTTGGCGTGACGGCGGAATACCTGAACCAGTGCGAAGAGCTTGAGATCAAAGTCGCGCAAGGTGCCAAGCCCGGCGAAGGTGGGCAGCTTCCAGGGATGAAGGTCACAGACCTGATCGCGCGTCTGCGCCATTCAACCAAAGGCGTAACGCTGATTTCACCGCCGCCGCACCACGATATCTATTCGATCGAGGATCTGGCGCAGCTGATCTATGACCTCAAACAGATCAACCCGCGTTGTAAGGTGACTGTCAAATTGGTCGCATCCAGCGGCGTTGGCACGATTGCTGCCGGTGTGGCCAAAGCCAAGGCGGATATCATCCTGATTTCCGGTCACAACGGTGGCACGGGCGCGTCGCCTGCTACATCAATCAAATACGCAGGCCTGCCTTGGGAGATGGGCCTGACCGAAGCGCATCAAGTGCTCAGCATGAACAACCTGCGTGGCCGCGTGACGTTGCGCACCGATGGGGGACTGCGCACAGGGCGAGATATCGTCATGGCGGCGATGCTGGGGGCCGAGGAATACGGCATCGGCACCGCCGCACTGATTGCGATGGGCTGCATCATGGTACGACAGTGCCAGTCGAACACCTGTCCCGTTGGTGTCTGCACGCAGGATGAAGCCCTGCGCGGCAAGTTTACCGGCAACGCGGATAAGGTCGTGAACCTGATTACGTTCTACGCGACCGAAGTCCGCGAAATTCTTGCAAGCATCGGCGCGCGCTCCATGGACGATGTCATTGGCCGCGCTGATTTGTTGACGCAGGTTTCGCGCGGGTCCGCGCATCTGGATGATCTGGACTTGAATCCGCTGCTGATCACAGTCGATGGCGCGGCAGATATTGTCTATGACCGCAACAAACCGCGCAATCCGGTTCCCGACACGCTGGACGCTGAAATCGTTAAGGACGCTGCGCGCTTCTTGAACGACGGCGAGAAGATGCAACTGGAGTATGCCGTGCAGAACACGCTGCGTTCCATCGGCACACGCACGTCCAGCCATATCGTCAAGAATTTCGGTATGCGCAATGCACTGCAACGCGATCACCTGACGGTCAAACTCAAGGGGTCGGCGGGTCAATCGCTGGGCGCTTTTGCAGCACCCGGCCTTAAGATTGAGGTATCGGGCGATGCCAACGATTATGTCGGCAAGGGTCTGTCTGGCGGCACGATTATCGTGCGTCCACCAATGGCGAGCCCGTTGATTGCGTCGGAAAACACGATCATTGGCAACACAGTTCTTTATGGCGCGACGGATGGGTATCTGTTTGCCGCGGGTCGTGCGGGCGAACGTTTCGCCGTTCGAAACAGTGGCGCCAAGGCCGTGATTGAAGGCTGCGGCTCTAACGGTTGTGAGTATATGACTGGTGGTGTTGCTGTAATCCTTGGGTCCATCGGGGCAAACTTTGGTGCGGGTATGACTGGCGGCATGGCTTACCTTTATGATGAAGTCGGCGACATAGCCCCGCTGATCAACATGGAAACTCTGGTGACGTGCCCTGTCACGGTTGATCATTGGGAAGGTCAACTGAAAGCCTTGATCGAGGAACATCAAGCAGAGACTGGAAGCCGTAAGGCGGCTGACATTTTGCAGCATTGGGACCTTGAGAAGGGGAAATTCCTTCAGCTTTGCCCCAGGGAAATGCTCGTGCATATTCCTGCACCCCTGTCATACGAAAGCGCGGCGGTTCCTGCCGAGTAGCTGTTTCCGGATGCGATACAATCTTGCAAAACCAGGGGCGAATTGCCTTGGTTTTGCCACATTCTGCTGAGATTGGCTCAATCTTCGCCACAGTGACGACACAATTACCCCGCAAACATCGCATTGTTTACGTATTCGCAACAGTGTGGGGTCGTTTTGCCGACAAGCTATACAGACCAGTTCTTTCTAATGGACCCGTCAAACCCGCCGTCGGGCGGCGCGACCCTCAACTATGTCAACTACACATTGGTCGATCAGAACAACGACAACGATTTCGACCGCTTCAATAATGACAGCGTGAACGGCTCGGATATCAGGTCGTCCTATCCGGGCGACACAGTCACTGTGAATGTGCCGGGGGTCGGGAATGTAACCTACACCGGGACCACGTTCTATCTTGCCAATGGGCAAGTGGTCTTTACGCCAACAGATGGTCAGGCCCTGCAAAACGGTACATTTGATTCATCGTCTTGGGTTAGCGGACAGGGCCCGCTTGATGTTGTGGACCTGGGACCACCATGTTTCGTGGCTGGCACTATGATCGAGACGTCTGTCGGGCTGCGCGCTGTTGAAGATTTGGAGGTTGGTGATCTCGTTGTGACGCAAGACAATGGACTTCAGCCGCTTATCTGGACGGGGCGGCGCGGAGTTGCCGGTCAGGCCGATTTCGCCCCAATCAGATTTGCGCCCAATGCCATCGGAAACCAACGCG
>JBLHNX010000198.1:0-5379 GCA_047622125.1 Paracoccaceae bacterium
ATCTGGTCATCGACCACTCAGTGATGATTGACGAATTTGGCAACCCGCGCGCGTTCCAGATGAACGTGGACCGTGAATACGAACGCAACATGGAACGGTATACCTTCCTGAAATGGGGCCAGTCGGCATTCAACAACTTCCGCGTTGTTCCCCCGGGCACCGGCATCTGCCATCAGGTGAACCTTGAGTATCTGGCGCAAACCGTCTGGACCGATACCGATCAGAGCGGCGAACAGGTCGCCTATCCTGATACACTTGTCGGGACCGACAGCCACACCACGATGGTCAACGGCATGGCCGTTCTGGGCTGGGGCGTTGGCGGGATCGAGGCCGAGGCCGCGATGCTGGGTCAGCCGATTTCGATGCTGATCCCCGAAGTGATCGGCTTTGAACTGACAGGCCGGATGATGGAAGGCACGACCGGCACTGATCTTGTGCTGAAAGTCGTCGAGTTGCTGCGCGCCAAAGGTGTTGTTGGCAAATTCGTCGAATTTTACGGCGAAGGTCTTGATCATCTGCCACTGGCCGACCGCGCAACAATCGCCAACATGGCACCGGAATACGGCGCGACATGTGGCTTCTTCCCGATTGACGGCGAAACCCTGCGTTACCTGCGCAACACGGGTCGCGACGAAGACCGGATTGCACTGGTCGAAGCCTACGCCAAGGAAAACGGTTTCTGGCGCGGCGATGACTATGCACCGATCTATACCGACACGCTGCACCTTGATATGGCAGGCATCGTTCCTGCGATTTCCGGCCCCAAGCGCCCGCAAGATTACGTTGTCCTGACCAACGCAAAAGAAGCGTTCACGCAAGAAATGGCCGAGACCTTCAAACGCCCGATGGGCAAAGAAGTGGCCGTTGCAGGCGAAGATTATACTATGGAAAGCGGCAAAGTCGTGATCGCCTCGATCACGTCGTGCACCAACACATCCAACCCCTACGTCATGATCGGCGCAGGGTTGGTGGCACAAAAAGCCGCGGCCTTGGGCCTCAACCGCAAGCCCTGGGTCAAGACATCCCTTGCGCCAGGGTCACAGGTCGTGAGTGCATATTTGGAAGCCGCTGGCTTGCAAGTGGAACTCGACAAAATCGGCTTTAACCTTGTCGGTTATGGCTGCACGACCTGCATCGGCAACTCCGGCCCGCTGCAAAAGGAAATCTCCGAAGCTATCCACGAAGGCGACCTCGTGGCGACCTCTGTTCTGTCAGGCAACCGCAACTTTGAAGGCCGCATTTCGCCTGATGTGCGCGCCAACTATTTGGCATCGCCGCCGCTGGTCGTGGCCTATGCTTTGGCTGGCACGATGGATATCAATCTGGCGACAGACCCGATTGCACAAACACCAGACGGCAAGGATGTTTATTTGAAAGACATCTGGCCCACATCGCAAGAAGTGGCCGAACTGGTCGAAGCAACTGTCACCCGAGAGGCGTTCCAAAGCAAATACGCCGACGTCTTCAAAGGCGACGACAAATGGCAGGGCGTTGAGACCACCGACAGCGAAACCTACGACTGGCCTGCGGCATCGACTTATGTCCAAAACCCGCCTTATTTCCAAGGGATGAGCAAAGACCCCGGCGTGATCACTAACCTTGAAAATGCCAAAGTTCTGGCAGTTCTGGGCGATATGATCACGACCGACCACATCTCGCCTGCTGGATCATTTGCGACGACCAGCCCCGCTGGTCAGTATCTGACCGAACGCCAAGTTGCCCCGCGCGAATTCAACTCGTATGGGTCGCGTCGTGGTAACCACGAGATCATGATGCGCGGCACATTCGCCAACATCCGCATCAAGAACGAAATGCTGGATGGTGTCGAAGGCGGCTATACCAATGGTCCCGACGGCGAACAGACCAGCATCTTTGATGCGGCCATGGCCTATCAGGACGCGGGCACACCACTGGTTATCTTTGGTGGTGAGCAATACGGTGCCGGATCATCGCGCGACTGGGCGGCCAAGGGCACGGCCCTGCTCGGCGTAAAAGCCGTGATCGCCGAAAGCTTTGAGCGTATCCACCGGTCAAACCTTGTTGGCATGGGCGTGATCCCGTTTGAATTTACGGGCGGTGACACCCGTAAATCACTGGGTCTGACGGGTGAAGAAACCGTTTCGATTTCCGGCCTTGATACGATCAAACCGCTGCAAGAGGTGCCCTGCACCATCACGATGGCAGACGGCACAGTGAAGAATATCACGCTCAAGTGCCGGATCGATACGGCGATCGAGATCGAATACATCGAACACGGTGGCGTGCTGCACTACGTGCTGCGCAATCTGGCCAAAGTAGCCTAAACGACAGTTATTGAACATGAATGGCCCCCTGCATCGCGCGGGGGGCCATTTTCTTTGGGTAAAGGAAATGTAGCGAAATCTGCGCACAGATTTCGGCCTCCGGCGGGAGTTTCAGAAACAGAAGACCTTAGAAGGCTCGCAGTAACGCGCTGATTTCATTGACTTTATTGTTGAGCAGCGCGCGATCACCACGGGCTTCTACGTTCAGCCGCAGCAGGCTTTCGGTATTGGAGCGCCGCAGATTGACGCGCCATTGCCCCATATCAAGGCTGAGCCCGTCCAGACGATCCGACGCTTTTGCATCTTTCAGATAGCTCGCCTCGAATGCGGCAATCGCCCCGTCAACATCATCAATCTTGAAATTAATCTCGCCTGACGAGGGGAAGGCCGCGCGCATGTTCGCAACCATCTGCGACAGCGGTTGCTCTGATCGGGCTACCAGTTCTGCGATAAGAAGCGCGGGGATCATGCCGCTATCGCAATACATGAAGCTGCGAAAATAGTGGTGCGCCGACATCTCGCCGCCGTAGGCCGCATCGGTTTGCCGCATCAACGCCTTAAGGTGGGCATGGCCTGTACGTGACACGATCGCCTGTCCACCACCCGCCGCAATCACGGCCTGCGTATTCCAGACGACCCGTGGATCATGCACGATCCTTGCGCCCGCTTCTTTTGCCATGAACGCCTGCGCCAGCAGGGCAACCACGTATTCGCCGTCGATAAACGCGCCCTTTTCATCAAAGAAAAAGCAGCGATCAAAGTCGCCGTCCCACGCGATGCCCAAGTCGGCGTTTTTTGCAACAACTGCTGCAGATGTCGCGGGTTGATTGTCGGGCAAAAGCGGGTTGGGTATCCCATTTGGAAAGCTGCCATCGGGCGTATGGTGCATGCGCCGCCAGTCCCACGGCACGTCTAAGGCATCGGCAAGTGCGTCAAACGTCGGCCCCGCGGCGCCGTTGCCCGCATTCACCAGTACCCGCAGCGGGCGCAGCCCTTTTGGGTCCACGTAACCCGCTACATGCGCCACGAAATCAGCGCGCGGGTTTGCGGTGGCCCGCGCGCCGGTCTTGGCGGGTCCGAAATCATCGGCTTCGGCCAGTGCCTTGATCGCATCCAGCCCCGTTTGGGCGGCAATCGGGCGCGCGCCTGCGCTGACCATTTTGATCCCGTTGTAATCAATAGGGTTGTGTGAGGCCGTGACCATTAGCCCACCATCAGCGCGCAAATGGTCGGTGGCGAAATAGACCTCTTCGGTGCCACACAGGCCAATATCAAGTGCGGTGCAGCCCGCATCCATCAGCCCTGCAATCAGCGCCTCTTGCAAACTGGCCGAGCTTTCGCGCACGTCGCGCCCGGTGACAAAGGTTCCGGGCCCGATAACCTGCCCAAAAGCGCGCCCGATCCTGTAGGCAATGCTTTCGTCCAGTTCAACGCCAAGGCGTCCGCGCACATCATAGCTTTTGAAACAAGTGAGCGGCCCGTTCACTGTAATGCCGCGTCCATAGCAGGGCGCAGGCGGGACTGGATTGCGCGCTGTGTTACGGGCCCTGCGACACGCATGATGATTGTGCCGTCACCGTCCACGAGGAATGTTTCGGGCACACCGTAGACCCCCCAGTCAAGCGAGGTCGCGCCGTCTGGATCGGCCCCGATCGCCGTATAGGGATCGCCCAATTCATCAAGGAAAGACAGGGCATTAGCAGGTGCGTCTTTGTAGTTGACGCCATAGATCGGGATGCCTTCGGCTGCGAGTGCAGTCAGATTGGGATGCTCCACGCGGCATGGCGCGCACCAGCTTGCCCAGAAATTAACCAGCTTTACCTCGCCGTCCGCAAGCACCGCGCTGTCCAGCTCTGGCAAACCGCCCAATGACACCACATCAAGCGCGGGCGCTGCACGGCCAGCAAGGGCCGAGGGGAGTTCTTGGCTGTTTTCGCGCTGCATGCCCGCCACGAATAGACCCGCAAGGGCCGCGAAGACGATCGGCGGCAAGAAGACCAATGGTGACAGTTTAGCCATCGTTGCTATCCTTTAAACGCGCCTCGACGGCGGCAAGCTCTGCGCGCACTTTGGCGGCCCGACGCGCACTGATCCAGACCAGTAGGGCCAGCATCGCGAGCGAGATCACATAGGAACTCAGCACCTCAAGCCCGTATTTACCAAGGCCAAGAAAGGTGCTGATCATATCGACGATCGATGTAAACAGGTCCATCAGCCTCTCCTTGCGCGCGATTCAAGGGCGCGGATGCGGCGCACACGAATTTCAGTGGTGGTGCGCTGGAAAACCAGTGCTACGAACAGGACCACAAAACCAATCATGCAGATGAGCAACGGCACGAAAAATACGTTGGAGACATTTTCTTCGCGCGCGGCGACTTCGATCACTTGTTCAGCGCCAAAGATGGAATTCCACACAAAGGCAAAGAACCGCGCGATCACATTGAACGTCCACTCCCAGAGCGACACGCTTTCGGCCTGATGTAGCCCTTGGTTCCAGAACTGCACGGCGAACCGCGACAGGAAGGCAAAAACCGAGCCGACGATGCACAGAATCGATGTCAGATCGGCGGCGGTGTCTGGGTCATCGATCGCTTCCCACAAGGCCATGTAGCCAAGGTAGAACAAGAACAAGATCAGGAACGACGTCAGGCGCGGATCCCACGCCCACCATGTTCCCCACATCGGTTGGCCCCAAATCGCACCCGTTACCAGCGCAATCAGCGTCATCACGATGCCGATGGGGGCTGCGGCGCGTGCGGCGAGCGCCGATACATGATGTCGCCTGATCAGCCAGATCAGCGAGGTCACCAACATCATGCCCCAGACGTTGATCGCCATCATCGCGGCGGGAACATGCAGATAGATGATCTTGACGGTCGATCCTTGACGGATGTCATCGGGCGTAAAGAAAAAGCCCCAGACCAGCCCGACAATCAGACAGGCCGCAGAAATACCAAACGCCCACGGCAAAATTGGCGTCGTGGTCGCGATAAACTTCTTTGGATTGGCATATTCCCAAAACGACATGTGATCTGATTACCTTTCTGTCTGTGTAGTCTCAAGCGCAATCACCGCA
>JBLHNX010000199.1:0-5377 GCA_047622125.1 Paracoccaceae bacterium
GTTCAAGCAAAATGGGAGGTTAGGGCCGTGAGTGACAATAATGAGGTAGGGAACGGTCAGATTGCTGCACCATGCACATTTCGACATGAAGGGCGGAAACCGGACCTTCGCTGCGGTTTGCATAGAGGTCCGCTATGCGGACGAAGCGGACTTGTGCACGCGCGGCTATTGCTCACGCAGCATTTCTTCGCAGGTGCAGCAGCATTTTTGCTGCGTTGCAGCCTGTGTCGTTAAAGCAGCCGTTCAACGCCACCGATCCAGGTGGATTTCAAACCGGCGTTTCGCGGCGTCTTAGCTATGCATGCTTGCTTTCAGAGGACGAAAAGCTGAGGCCGCTTGCCAATTCACACGGTCGCCAGCGCTCTCGTGCTGGCATCATCTGACGTTTGAAGGCCAAAAGACCAGCGCACAAAGAGCATGGCTTCACCCACAATATCATGACCCTCCAAAGTGTGTGCTAAATCACGAAGGGGACAATGCAGGACGACTTGTCCCTTTCGCTGGGCTTTTGCGACGACTTGAACGTCAAATGAAACATTGGGATGACACGTTTCAAGGTGTGCGACGATTTGAGGGGCTGCGCCAACAGCCATATAGAGCGCGACACAGGTACCCGGTTTGATGTCCTTAATGGGGTCGGGCACCGTAAATCCATCTTGGCGGTGCCCTGTGGTCAGCACAAGCGTGTCGATGTTGCCTCTTTCCGTGAGGCTTTGGCCGATACTCGCCGCCGCTGCACAGGCCGCAGTAACACCGGGGACAATTTCAAACGGGATATCGCTGGCTTTGAGGGCATCGGTTTCTTCGGTGCTGCGCCCGAACACACCGGGGTCACCACATTTCAGACGAACCACCCGTTTCCCCCGTTTGGCGGCAGCGACCAGTGTTTGAGTGATCTTTTCTTGCGGCCAACTGTGACACCCCGGGGCCTTGCCCACATAAATACGATGGGCGTCGCGGCGCGCAAGTTCAAGGATTTCGGGATCAAGCAGGCGATCATAATAAATGACATCTGCTTCTTGCAGGCGCTGGACCCCGCGCAAGGTGATCAGATCTTTGGCACCGGGGCCTGCGCCCACAAGGCTGACGCTGCCGCCCTTTGTGGCCCCGAACTCACCTGTCTCGATGGCCGTTTTGATCAGCTTGGCCGCTTCGCGCTCGGCCCCGTTGGCGAACAACTGTCGCGGTGTTTCATTGAACACCCAGCGCCACAAATCCCTCCGCGCACGGGGTCCAAGACGGGCCGCCGCCGCGCCACGCATACGTCCCGCAAGGGCCGCAAGATCGCCAAGGCGCGGTTCAAGCGCTTCCTCCAGTTTGGTCTTGATTTGGCGTGCCAGCACGGGGGCTGTGCCTTCGGTGCCGATGGCCACGACCACAGGGTCGCGATCCACAATTGACGGCGTGATGGCGTCACACAGCTGAGGCTGGTCCACCACATTGACGGTCGCGCCGCCCGCCTTGGCCAAGGCATGCAACGCCATGTCGATACCGGGGCACCCCGAAGCGATGAACACCAGTGCTGTATCTGAAAACGTGTCCGGCGTAATGGGGCCGGTTTGATGTGTAATCCGCCCCTCAACCGCGAGGCCCGACAGTTCAGGGTCGAGCGCCGGTGCCCAGATTTCGACCATCGCTTCGGTTTTCAGGATCAGCCGTGTTTTTTGTGCAGCTTGTTCACCGCCACCAACGATGACAACGCGGCGACCCGCCATTTGCAGGAACATGGGGAAGGTTTTCATGCGGACAAGCTTTCTGTGTGATGACGTGAAGCCCAAAGCCCCCTCGCGATTTGGTGTGCTTCATCAGGTGTCGGGACTGCCTTTAGCGTCCAAAGCGCCAACGCCGCCGTTCCAGTGATCGTGGCAATCGCGAACGGATCACGCACGCGCCCTTGCCAGAGATCAGACAGATTAATCGTTTCACCCGCTTCGTGCAGCTTGCGGGTGTCTTGCAAAATATGCGCTGCGGATTCGTGAATATGCGCACCATCCCGCAACCCGAAAACCACGGCGTCCTTGGATGGGTGGCGTTCAAATTCACCGCCACCCCCTTTTATGATGCTCAGGTCCTTTTGCCCCAACAGTGCTGCGGCTTGCGCTTGAAGGCTGCGGTATGACGGATGAAACACCCCTTGCACTGTGGCGGGCGCACCCGACGGATTCCACATCCGCAGCACCGTGTTAAAACAGGACCGCAACCCGAACGCATCACGCAAGTTCAACACCGAAAACGCCTCAGGACTTAGTGTTTCTAGGGGCGAATAGCTCACATGCGGCCCGGCAAGGTCAATGACTTCGCGCACGGACGCGGTGGCCGATTGATGCGAATTCCAACCGTGCATCGACACGGTATATCCCGCCTGACCGACAAGCCGCGCGGCGAGCAAAAACAACGGCGCACCACGACTACGCCCTGCGGCATAGGACGGCCAATCAAGGTCGGCTTTGGGCAAATTTCCCTTCACATGTGCGCGCAGGGCGGCAGTGAACCCCGCAATCTCATCCGCAGTTTCCCCACGTAGACGCATCACCATCAACAACGCGCCAACTGCCTCGGGGGCGGCGTCCCCCGTCAGGATCAATGTCATCGCCGCGCGCGCCTCATCCAGCGTCATTGTCCGCGCACGTCCCTTGCCACGCGCCACGATCTGAACAAACGGCGCGAGGATCATTCTGCCGCCATCGGAATCTGCGCTTGCGCCAAAAGGGTGGTCAATTCAGGCTTACAGGACCCACAATTGGTGCCTGCACAGGTTGCTTCACCCAACGCAGCAACGCTGTGCGCACCATTCAAAACAGCGGCCAACAGAGTATTTCGGCCCACATTAAAGCACGCACAGACGGTCGCGCCCGCGTCTGGCTGACCTGACGGCGCGCGCCCGGCCAATGCGGCAAGCGGCGGTGTGTCAGTGCCTATCAGGTCAATGATCGAAGATCGCGACACGACAACAGGGGTCGGCGCGGCAAAGAAAAGCGCAGTAATTTGACCATTTTGCGTTATGGCGATGCGGTTGCTGCCAGTGGTCGGGTCTGCTTGAATTGACGCATCGCCCCCCGTTTCGCCGCTCAGGTGTCGCGCCTCAGTTTCCCAATCGTTTAGGGTTTTTGCACCCGCCAGTTCCACCTGCCAGCCCGTTAGCGTACGCGCGATAGCGGCGTAGGGTGTTTGCGGGGACGGTTCATTGATGCAAGCCAAGAACCCGTACCATTTCGCCTTGTAGACCTGCGCTGTCACGGCGTTTGATTTTAGCGCTGGTTGGCCTGAAAACGGGTCCGTCAGTGGTGCGGTGACGCTGTTAACGGTCCCCGTGGTGGTGCGCTGTCGGGTCCAATGCATCGGTGCAAAAAGCTGGCCTTGTGCCACACGGGGCGTAATCATAACGCGCAAGATTGTGCGGCCATAGATACTTTCCACTGCAATTAGGGCACCGGGCGCGGCACCCAGTTCGGTTGCATCAGTTGGGTTAATCTCAACATATGGTTCGGCGAGATGGGCACCTAATCGCGCAGACTTACCTGTCCGCGTCATGGTGTGCCACTGGTCGCGGTTGCGCCCCGTGTTGAGGGTAAAGCGTGGTTTTGACAGAACCGGCGCGTTCACCGCGATCATCCGCGCTTTACCGTCGGGGTGATAAAACTGTCCATCAGCAAAAAACCGATGATCATTTCGTGGCCACTGCGTCGGGACCAGTTTGGCGTAATCAGCGTCGGCAAAAATGCTCAGGTCCAGATCACGCGCGATGTGCGACGCCGCCCCGTCCAGCGCCACGTATTCGGCAAAAATATCGGCAGGTTTTTGATAATTAAACGCCCGCCCGAACCCCATCCGCGCCGCCACATCGCTGATGATCTCCCAATCGGGCCGCGCACTGCCTGGGGCCGCTAAAAAGGCCCGTTGACGCGAAATACGGCGTTCGGAGTTGGTGACGGTTCCGTCCTTTTCGCCCCACCCAGTGGCTGGCAAAAGCACATGCGCCAGATCGTTGGTATCAGTACGTTCCATGATTTCGGACGCGACGACAAACGGAACCTTACTGATAGCCGCTGCCACACCATCAGAATCCGGCAAAGACACGGCGGGATTGGTCGACATCACCCAAAGCGCCTTGATTTGACCGTTCGCACAGGCCTCAAACAGATCGACCGCCTTAAGGCCCGGTTTTGTGCAAATGGTCGGGCTGCCCCAGAAATCCTGCACCACCTGTCGATGGTCCGAATTGTCCAGTTCAAGATGATTGGCCAGCATATTGGCCAGCCCGCCAACTTCGCGCCCGCCCATCGCATTGGGTTGACCGGTGACAGAAAATGGCCCAGCCCCCGCGCGACCGATGCGGCCCGTCGCCAAATGACAATTCAGGATCGTGTTGACCTTGTCGGTGCCACAGCGGGATTGGTTCACTCCTTGGGAATAGATTGTCACGACCTTTTCGGTCTGCGCCCAAAGCCGGTAAAACGCAGCGAGGTCTTCCGCCCCAAGCCCGCTGCTCATCGGATCACCTAGCCGTGCGGATTTCACCGCGTCAAAACACCCGCGTACGTGCTCCTGCAAATAAGCCAAATCGACAGCTCCAACATCCACAAGGTAGGCAAGCAGCCCGTTGAACAGCGCAATGTCGCCATCAGGGGCAATTTGCAGATGTATGTCCGCCAGATCGCTCGTCGCCGTGCGGCGCGGGTCTATATTGACGATGCGCATGTCGGGCCGCGCGTCTTTCGCCGCCGCAATGCGCTGGTACAACACCGGATGGCACCACGCCAGGTTGGAGCCGACCAGCACAATCAGGTCGGCCTGTTCTAAATCCTCGTAGGTGCCCGGAACCGTATCAGTTCCAAAGGCGCGTTTGTGTCCCGCAACGGACGACGCCATGCATAGCCGCGAATTGGTGTCGATATTGGCGGCACCAATGAACCCTTTCATCAGCTTGTTGGCGACGTAGTAATCCTCGGTCAGCAATTGACCGGAGGCATAGAACGCCACGCTGTCGGGGCCATGTTCGGCAATCGCCGCGCTGAATTTCTGCGCGACCAGATCAAGGGCCGTGTCCCAATCGGTATACGCATCGTTGACTTTCGGGTGCAACAACCGCCCCTCAAGATCAATCGTTTCTCCCAATGCCGCGCCCTTGGAACACAGTCGCCCAAAGTTTGCCGGATGATCGGGATCGCCTTTGATGGTCCCATCCGCCCCCGCCAGCACCCCGCAGCCCACGCCGCAATAGGGGCATGTTGTGCGGGTCAGGCTCATGCTGCCACCCCGCCTTTTGTTCTGGCTTTCAAAAACGCGCGATCCAATAAAATGGACCCGTTTTCGACCCGCGCGGGGTACGTCGCAACGCGACCTTCATCCGCGCCTTGCGCCTCCCCAGTTTCCAGCG
>JBLHNX010000200.1:0-5324 GCA_047622125.1 Paracoccaceae bacterium
AACAGGAACGGGATCAGGCCAAGTAGACCAAGGATAAGGGCGGAGCGGGGGATTTGTTTCACGCTGTTTCGCGCAACACGCGTGGCACTTTAAATTCGACATTTTCTTCGGCGGTGACAACCTGTTGCATGGTGACGTCATATCGATCGCGGAAGGCGTCGATCACCTCGTTGATCAACACTTCGGGGGCGGATGCGCCTGCGGTGATGCCGATCGATGTGATCCCGTCCAAGGCCCGCCAGTCGATGTTTTCGGCCCGCATCACCAGTTGCGAATAGGCACAGCCTGCCTTGCGTCCAACCTCGACCAGCCGCTGCGAATTTGACGAGTTAGGTGCGCCCACCACCAGCATCGCATCGCATTTTGGGGCCATTGCCTTAACCGCTTCTTGGCGGTTCGTGGTGGCGTAACAGATGTCTTCTTTGTGAGGGCCGACGATCGCGGGAAAGCGCGCGTAAAGTGCGGCGACGATCTCGGCGGTGTCGTCCATCGACAGTGTTGTTTGAGTGACAAACGCGAGGTGGGCGGGGTCGCGCACTTTGACGCGGGCCACATCTTCTACAGTTTCGACCAAAACGACCTCGCCTGCAGGCAGTTGGCCCATCGTGCCGACGGTTTCAGGGTGGCCTGCGTGGCCGATCATGATGATTTGCAAGCCGTTTTCGCGGTGACGCTCGGCCTCGATATGGACCTTGCTGACCAGCGGGCAGGTTGCGTCCACAAAGATCATTTCGCGGCGTGCGGCCTCGGCAGGAACTGCCTTGGGGACTCCGTGTGCGGAAAAGATCACTGGGCGGTCATCGGGGCATTCATCCAGTTCTTCGACAAACACGGCCCCCTTGGCGCGCAGGTCATCGACAACGTACTTATTGTGCACGATTTCGTGGCGCACAAAGACCGGTGCGCCCCATTTCTCAAGTGCCATTTCGACGATCTTGATAGCGCGATCCACGCCCGCGCAGAACCCACGCGGTGCGGCCAGATAAAGGATGAGGGGTGCTTTTGTCATGCCCAATAGCTAGAACGCTTGGGCGCTGTCGTCCAGTGGTTGGAATACGGGATGACGGGTGGCGACGATATGCATAACCTTGGGGTGATCTTAGGAGGCTCCGATGACCGATGACGGGTATTTCGACGCGGCGATTGCCGCGCACTATGACGACGATCCGGCCAGTACTGATCCGGCGTTGATAGCGGCGACGGTTGATGTCTTGAAAGGGTTGGCGCGCGACGGCGCGGCGCTGGAGCTTGCGATTGGGACGGGACGGATTGCCCTGCCATTGGCGCACGCGGGAGTGCCTGTCACAGGCATCGAAATGTCGCGCGCGATGGTGGATCGGATGCGCGAAAAACCGGGTGGCGATAAGGTGCCCGTCGCGATTGGTGACATGACAACAACGCAGGTCACGGGCGAATTTGCGCTGTGTTTTCTGATCTTTAACACCATCAACAATCTGACGACCCAAGATGCACAGATCACCTGTTTCGCCAATGCGGCCGCGCATTTGCAACCGGGGGGCGCCTTTGTGGTCGAGGTCGGGGTGCCGAAGTTGCAACTCTTGCCGTTGGGGGAACGTTTCGTGCCCTCTGATGTGTCCGACACCCATTGGTGCGTCGATGAATATGACGTGGTGAGCCAAGAATTCAGCTCGCATCACATGCATATCAGGGAGGGGGCGGCACAGCTGAATTCGGTGCCGTTTCGATATGTTTGGCCGTCCGAATTGGATCTGATGGCGCGGATGGCGGGGATGCGCCTGACCCAACGCTGGGCCGATTGGACCCGCGCGCCGTTCACCGCACTGTCGCCAAGTCATGTGTCGGTCTGGGTCAAAGACGCCTGAAATCACGCAGCGGTGACTTGCCTTCCAGCAGGGGGAAGCCGTTAGGATCGCAAGACATAAGCAGGGATTAGGTATGAACAAGATTAGCATTGCCGGACTGGGAGCCATCGGAATCGCAATTGGTGCGGTTGCAGTTGCGCAACAAAACGAAGCCACGGCAGGCGGGGAGATCCCCTATGGCGACCCAAGTGCAGTCGCGCGGGGTGGCGACATTTACGATGCCAATTGCGTATCTTGCCACGGTGCAAATCTTGAGGGGCAGGCGGAATGGCGCACGGCGCGATCACCAGAGGGACGCGCGCTTGCGCCACCGCATGATGAAACCGGCCACACTTGGCACCACCCTGACGAACAGCTGTTTGCAATCACAAAATTCGGAACCGCAGCGTTGGTCGGTGGTGATTACGAAAGCGACATGTCCGGTTATGAGGATGTGCTGAGTGATACTGATATCCGCGAGGTGCTGGCCTATATCAAAAGCACTTGGCCAGCCGAGGTCATCGCCCAGCACAACAAGATCAACGCGCAATAACGTAAACGAAAAGCCCCGCACATTCGGCGGGGCTTTGTCTGTTTAGTCGTCCTGCGACACGAGGTCGGCAGGTTCTTCAACACGTGGCTCACGTGGGGGACGGCCGATGACTTCGCGCAGTTCGTCCAGCTCGATGAAATTGTCGCACTGACGGCGGAGTTCATCTGCGATCATTGGCGGTTGGCTGCGGATCGTTGACACGACCGAAACGCGCACGCCCTTGCGCTGCAAGGCTTCAACCAGCGGACGGAAATCACCATCGCCGGAAAAGATCACCATGTGGTCGACGTGAGGGGCAAGCTCCATCGCGTCAACCGCCAGTTCGATGTCCATATTGCCTTTGATCTTACGCCGACCCATAGAATCGGTGAATTCTTTGGCTGGTTTGGTCACCATGGTGAAGCCGTTGTAGTTCAACCAGTCGACCAGCGGACGGATCGGTGAATAGTCGTCGTTTTCCAAAAGAGCAGTGTAGTAGAACGCCCGAAGCATCCTGCCGCGTCGCATGAATTCTGCCCGCAGAAGCTTGTAATCAATATCAAAGCCAAGCGATTTGCTGGCGGCATAAAGATTTGACCCGTCAATGAAGAGCGCAAGGCGCTCGTCACGATAGAACATATAGTTTCCTTTCAAATATTGACTGTCACCAACTTGTGAGTGTGCTGTGTGAGTGGTCTAAATGGGACAGCCGAACAGATTATGTAGGATAACCGAGGTATGCAGCAACCCCATAAGCGGGACACCGCCGTTATCGCGCTTGGTGCGAATTTGGCGCGGGCAAACGCGGCGCTGCAGACAACGATCATTCAAAGTATCGACGTCATCGCAAGAACGATTGGCCCGATCACGCGGAAAAGCCGGCTTTTTCGTACCCCGTGCTTTCCGGCGGGGGCAGGGCCGGATTATGTAAATGCGGTGATTGCGCTGGAAACAACGCTTTCTCCCCAAGATATTTTGCTGCAACTCCATAAGATTGAAGCAGAATTCGGGCGCGCGCGCGCGGTTCGCTGGGGCAGTCGCACGCTTGATCTTGATCTGCTCGCGGTCGCAGATCGGGTGCTGCCGGATACCAAGACCCAAACCCAATGGCGCAGCTTGAGTGTTGTCGAGCAAGGTAAACGCGCGCCGGAAACCCTTATTTTGCCCCATCCAAGGCTTCAGGATCGCGCGTTCGTACTTGTGCCGATGGCAGAAATAGCCGCCGATTGGATGCATCCCGTATTGGGTCTAAGTGTGGCGCAAATGCTGTCGCAATTACCTGCCGGGGCCGTGGCCGAAGTCCAGGCGCTTGTGTGATCATAGAGAGCAGTGATTCGGCTTGTCATTCATTGCTCTAGCCTCTAGGTAGGCGCCTTGCTGACTGCCCCCTGATTGACTGACTGGAGTGCCCCGATGGCCCGCGTTACCGTTGAAGATTGTGTCGACAAAGTTCCCAACCGTTTTGAGTTGGTGATGCTTGCCGCACACCGTGCCCGTGAAATTTCTGCAGGCGGGGCAATTACTGTTCCCCGTGACAACGACAAAAACCCTGTCGTTTCGCTGCGCGAGATTGCCGAGGAAACCCAAACTGCTGATGATCTGCGCGAGCGTATGATCGAAGCCAACCAGACCCAGATCGAAGTCGATATGCCCGAAGAGGACGCAATGGCGTTGCTGATGGGTGCGGGTGGTGGCGAAGCTGACAAACCCGCCGACGACGATATGTCAGAAGAAAAATTGCTGCGCGCCCTAATGGAAGCGCAGGAGCCCAAGTAAGGGCAACACCTCAAGACAAGCGCGGACCGGAATGATATCAGCAGATGACCTGATCGGCCTGGTCCGCCGCTACAACCCCGCGACAAACGAAGCGCTGATCCGTGCGGCTTACGACTTTGGCCGCGAGATGCATGACGGCCAGTTCCGTCATTCCGGGGAAGCGTATTTTAGCCATCCCATTGCCGTGGCGGCCATTCTGGCCGAGCAGCAGATGGATGATGCGACAATCATCACAGCCCTTTTGCACGACACGATCGAGGACACCAAAGCGTCATACGCCATGGTCGAGGAAAAGTTCGGCCGCGAAATTGCCGAACTTGTCGATGGTGTTACCAAGCTTACCAATCTTCAGCTAAATTCGACGGCGACCAAACAGGCCGAGAATTTCCGCAAGCTGTTCATGGCCACAAGTCGCGATTTGCGTGTGACCCTCGTGAAGCTCGCTGATCGTCTGCACAATATGCGCACGATCAAATCAATGCGCGATGACAAGCAGGCGCAAAAAGCCCGTGAAACCATGGATATCTATGCCCCCCTTGCAGGACGCATGGGGATGCAGTGGATGCGCGAAGAGCTTGAAGACTTGGCGTTCCGCGTTCTTAACCCCGAGGGGCGCAATTCGATCATCCGCCGCTTTATTACGCTGCAACGTGAAACCGGCGATGTGATCGAAAAGATCACTGCCGACATGCGGCATGAACTGGATAAGGTCGGCATCACCGCCGAGGTCACGGGCCGCGCCAAGCGACCCTATTCGATCTGGCGCAAGATGCAGGAAAAAGATCAGGGCTTTTCGCGCCTCTCTGATATTTACGGCTTCCGCGTGGTCACGGACAGCGAGGCAGACTGCTATCGCGTGTTGGGGGCTGTGCACCAACGTTGGCGTGCAGTGCCGGGTCGCTTCAAAGACTATATCAGCCAGCCAAAGTCGAACGGATATCGCAGCATTCACACGACCGTTTCGGGCCGCGACGGCAAGCGCGTTGAAGTGCAGATTCGTACCCGCGAAATGCACGAGGTTGCTGAAGCCGGCGTTGCTGCCCATTGGTCCTATCGCAATGGCGAACGGGTCGAAAACCGTTTTGCCGTTGATCCTGTCCACTGGATTGCATCGCTTACAGAACGTTTGGGCGAGGGGCTCGAGGACGATCACGACGAGTTTCTCGAGACCGTCAAGCTTGAGATGTATCAGG
>JBLHNX010000201.1:0-5286 GCA_047622125.1 Paracoccaceae bacterium
AGCGACCCGATGGCAGCACGTTCGCTCCCAGAATATCTTCTTCCCAGCTACCTACGTTTACAGGTGATCCGTAAAACCGCCAGATCGTGCGGCCAGTGTTGTTCTGAATAACGACGTTCTTGTTTGCGGCCCCAACAACGGTTGTCGTCGTCGTGGTCTCCATACAGCCAGTCAGCGCAAGCGCCGTCGCGGCGGCAAGCGCCAAGGATTTAAAGTGAAATGCCATAGAATCGATCCCCTTTTTATTCGACAATAACCTAGGGTAAGGCAGGCCCCCCGATTCACGCAACAGTTTCATGATACCAGCGGTTTTGATCAATCCGCATCAAAATGCGGTGCAATCGACGCCGCGTAAAACGCCAACACATCGTGGGATTGTGCGGGAACCTGCAAATCATCACCGATAAGCCCACGTTCGCGCAGTCGCTTCAGGGCGTCCTCGATCACCTTGTCCAAGCCACGGCGCGGCAGCGGCGCGTCTGTGCTCGCAAGCAGCGTCAGTTCGGCCTGCACCTTGGCGCGCAAGTCATCGGTGTCCACCACACCCGCCAGCAGCACGCGGGCAATCAGCGGCACAGGCAACACAGGCATCGCACGGCGAATCCGTGCCATCAATTCGTGACCGACGGCCTCGGTCTGGTCACCCTTGTGACCCTGCATGAATTCACCCAGCGACAGCGGCTCTCCAAAGTTAACGAACGCGGTGCCGAATTTATCAAACCGTCCCGTAACCCGTTGCCAAAGGTGCGCCAGAACGGCGCGACACACAGTTGCCAAAGGCGGGCGGAACCGGCGTACACCTGATTTGTCGGCGGCAATCAGAAACTTGTCCTCAAGCACACGGTCATAATTCAAAGCGACCGGAACAAAGATCACTTCGCGCCCGTCCGGTTTGAAATCCGACACAATGTAATTCAACAACCCAAGGCGCGGTTCCCCGACAGCACCTGTCAGGCTTAACCCACCTTCGGGGAACACCGCCTGCGTGACGCCGCCTGCCGTGGCCATCTGAACATAGCGGGCCAATACTTTGCGATAGAGCGCGCCGCGCGATTTACGACGGATGAAATACGCCCCCATCATGCGAATGACAGCTGACAGCGGCCAGACCCGCGCCCATTCGCCCACCGCATAAGACAAGGCAGATGCCCGCGAGACCAGATAGGTGACAAGCATGTAATCCATGTTGCTGCGGTGGTTCATGACAAAGATAATCGCCGCGTCAGGGTTCATCCCCTCAAGCTTTGCACGATCGAAAACACCCAGCCGGATGCGATATAGCGAGCGCGATAACCAGCGCGTCAGTCGCGTGCCAAACGTGAAATAGGCCGTGGCCGAAAACGATGGAACGATCTCGCGGGCATAACTGCGCGCCTTTTCAAATGCGACGTTTTCGGGAATGCCTTCTTTGCGGGCGTATTCAACGACCTCTTGGACGACCTCGGCGTCATAAATCAGCCGTTGGATCATGTCGTGACGGCGCGCCAGCTTGAATGGTTCGATCGGGCGGGGCAGGCGCGCGTTTACTTTGGCAATCACACGTTCGGCGCGGCGTCGGAAGAACCAGCGCACGGACGGGAACAGGAAATGCGACGCGAACGTCACCGCCGCAAACAGCACAATCAAGATCAGGAGCCATATCGGCAATTGCACGGTTTGCATCATAGCGTGACCTTACAGTGTTCTACGCCGCCGTAAATCCACCCATGCCGCAACGCAGCGAATTGACAACGCCATAAAATGTCGAATATCCATGCTTCCGAGAAATATAATTACCACGACCCTAGTCGAGAGGCCAATCATGTCGCACCCGCAGCAAGACCGCAGCAAGGACCGCCCCAAAGATCGACCATGGTTGTTCCGTACCTACGCTGGGCATTCGACCGCCAAGGCTTCGAACACGCTTTACCGTGGGAACCTCGCCAAGGGTCAGACGGGTCTTTCGGTGGCATTCGATCTGCCAACCCAAACGGGTTACGATAGTGACCATGAACTGGCTGGCGGCGAAGTTGGCAAAGTCGGCGTGCCGGTCTGCCACATGGGTGATATGCGCGCGCTGTTTGCCGATATTCCGCTCGATCAGATGAACACCTCGATGACGATCAACGCGACGGCCCCTTGGTTGCTATCTCTCTATATTGCCGTGGCCGAAGAACAGGGTGTCGATGTAACCGCCCTGCAGGGCACTGTGCAAAACGACATCATCAAGGAATACCTGTCGCGCGGCACCTACATCTGCCCACCCGAACCGTCCTTGCGGATGATCACCGACGTGGCCGCCTATACCCGCCAACACCTTCCCAAATGGAACCCGATGAACGTGTGCAGCTATCACCTGCAAGAGGCAGGCGCGACACCCGAGGAAGAACTGGCATTCGCCCTGGCCACCGCCACCGCCGTACTCGACGATCTCAAAGGCAAAGTCGCGCCCGACGATTTTCCCGAAATGGTTGGACGGATCAGCTTTTTCGTCAACGCCGGTATCCGCTTCGTCACTGAACTCTGCAAAATGCGCGCATTCGTCGAATTGTGGGACGAGATTTGCCAAGACCGCTATGGCGTGACCGACCCGAAATTCCGCCGCTTTCGGTATGGCGTGCAGGTGAACTCGCTTGGCCTCACCGAACAGCAGCCCGAAAACAACGTCTACCGCATCCTGCTTGAAACGCTTGCCGTGACCCTGTCGAAAAACGCCCGCGCGCGCGCCGTGCAACTGCCCGCATGGAACGAAGCCTTGGGCCTACCCCGCCCGTGGGATCAGCAATGGTCGCTGCGGATGCAACAAATCCTTGCTTATGAAACCGACCTGCTGGAATTCGGCGACCTGTTTGATGGCAACCCTGTGGTGACGGCCAAGGTTAACGCCCTGAAAGACGGCGCGCGCGCCGAACTTGCGCAGATCGACGCGATGGGCGGGGCCGTGGGCGCGATCGAATATATGAAATCGCGGCTGGTCGAAAGCAACGCCGCCCGCATTTCCAGCATCGAAACCGGCGAAACCACAGTCGTTGGTGTGAACAAATGGACGACGGGCGAACCCTCTCCCCTGACGGCTGGGGACGATGCAATCATGGTCTCTGATAAGGACGCCGAGGCCGATCAGCTCGCACGCCTCGCCGCATGGAAATCCGCGCGCGATGGTGATGCAGTCACCAAGGCCCTCGCCGATCTGCGCGCCGCCGCCAGCGCCGGCGACAACGTCATGCCCCCGTCGATTACCTGCGCCAAAGCAGGCGTCACGACGGGCGAATGGGCCGATGTTATCCGCGCCGTGCACGGCCAGTATCGTGGGCCGACAGGCGTTAGCCACAATCCGTCCAACCGGACCGAAGGGCTGGACGAAATCCGCGAACGTGTTGCCGCTGTTAGCCAGCGGCTTGGCCGCCGCCTCAAATTCCTTGTAGGCAAGCCGGGGCTTGATGGTCATTCAAACGGCGCCGAACAAATTGCCGCACGCGCGCGCGATTGCGGTATGGATATCAGCTACGAAGGCATTCGCCTGACTCCGGCTGAAATCGTCGCTGCCGCACTAAACGACGATGCCCATGTGATTGGCCTGTCGATCCTGTCGGGCTCGCATATCCCGCTGATTGGCGAAGTCGTCGCGCAATTGAACGCTGCCGGTCTTGGGCACATCCCGGTCGTGGCAGGCGGTATCATTCCCGAAGATGACGCGGCGCAATTGCGCGCCATGGGCGTCGCGCGCGTTTATACTCCGAAAGATTTCGAATTGAATCGGATCATGGATGATATTGTAACTTTGGTAGATCCGGCGACTGTCGCGGCATAATAGGCCCAGCCGGAAATCAATTACACTTTTAGTTAGGTTACTGACAATTAGGTCGCTAATTCCAATTATGTATTATAATCAGGTTGGCAATTGAACACATCTGGACAAACCCCATGAAAATTGACCTCTCGAAACTGAACCGCAAAGACCTCGACAAGTTGGCAACCGACGTTGAAAAGGCGCTTGGCAAAATCGAGAAACAGGAATTGAAAGCCGCCCGTGCTGCTGCTGAAAAGGCCGCCCGCGCACACGGATTTTCTCTTGCGCAAATCACCGGCGCATCTCCGGCCCCAGCCGCGAAGGCAGCCAAGAAGCCTGCGAAAAAATCCGCGCCCAAGTATAAGAACCCCGCCGATCCCGATCAGACATGGACCGGCAAAGGCCGCCAGCCCGATTGGTTCAAATCCGCAGTTGCCGCCGGAACATCTCCCGACGACATGATGATTTGAGCCTACTGATCAAGCAAGGTGACAAGGTCGTCGTAATGATAACTTTGCGCAATACGACCCATGTCACCTTGGACAAAGTCAGAATCTGACGGCAGGCATTTCAGTCCGCATATCTGCGAAATCACCATATCGCCTGAATCCACATACCAGAACCGCCCTCCCGGCGTGGCAACATAGCCGTCGATGCCTTCTTGCTCGTCGCCCTCAATGTCGTCTGTGCTGGGCACTTCGTTGTAATAGTTCGGCGAATAGGCTCCGTGCGTGTGATATGATGCCGTAATGACCTTAAGGCTGACCGGATCATCGGGCATGCAACTGCCCTCGTCACCGCGCGTCGCTGGCGAGGCGATCAATTCGCCCGCCGCATCAAATCCGATATAGCAGCAGTATTCTACGTTCTCGCGAATTGACTGCGCTTGCAGTCCAGCCAGAACGCCGCGCACAAGCGACAATTCCGCACTATCCTGCGCGCCAACCCCTTGCCCTGATACGCAGATGGCAAAGGCAAGAACGCCCGACCTACTGGCCAATTTTCTCGACCAGCTCGTCATACGTATATTCTTTTTCAATGGTCCCGTTGATACCTTTGTAAAACCGCGGCGCAATTGGCAGGCAACCGATTCCGCAGACCAGCCGCGATTCATTGTCTTTTGAATCGACAAACCATAACCGCCCACCCGGTGTGGCAACCCAACCGTTGATATTTAGCGACCGGTCTCCCGCCATATCCACACCACTGGGAACTTCGTTAAAGTAACCAACATCAAACGTGCCATGGGTGTGATACGACGCGATCACCACCATATTGCTGGGCCAAACCGGCAAACAACTTGCCTGCGTTCCCGCCTCGGCTTCGGTGGCGGCCAGTTCGCCATTGGGCAATCGCCCGATATAGCCGCAGTATTCACGCCGTTTATTGAACGATTCGATCTGTAGATCCTCAAAGACCTCCATCACGAAATCGATCTCGGCCCATGTTGGATCAAGGCCGGGGCGCGCCGTCGCGACAAACGGTACAAGCGCAATACAAGCTGCCACACGCGCGGC
>JBLHNX010000202.1:0-5282 GCA_047622125.1 Paracoccaceae bacterium
CGACGATCAGGCGCAGGCAAACCGATTGCACGCGGCCTGCGGATTTGGCACCGGGAAGGCGACGCCACAACACGGGCGAAAGTTTGAAACCTACAAGGTAGTCCAGCGCGCGACGGGCCAGATATGCTTCGACCAAGGGTACATCGACTTGACGCGGGTTTTTCATGGCCTCGGTCACAGCTGACTTTGTGATCGCGTTGAACACAACACGGCTGACGGGCGTATCTTTCTTGATGGCTTTGCGTTTGCGCAATGTCTCTTCAAGGTGCCAGCTGATCGCCTCACCCTCGCGGTCAGGGTCGGTTGCGAGGATCAGTTCGTTATCAAGCGCAAGAGCATCGGCGATGGCTTTGATGTGCTTTTTACTGTCGCTTGCGACTTCCCACAACATCTCGAAATTCGCATCTGGATCGACTGATCCGTCTTTTGCCGGCAAGTCACGCACGTGACCATATGAGGCGAGAACAGTGTAACCATCACCAAGATATTTGTTTATTGTCTTGGCCTTAGCGGGGGATTCGACGACGACGACTGGCATAGGAATCCTTTGCAAACGAACAGGGGGCACTGGCGCGGCAACATGTGGGGGGGCTTGGGGGATTGTCAATGCAGCTTGTGAAACTTGCGCCGACGATCGCATAAATCAAGCCTACAGTAGCGACCAGTGTCAGTTCACCCGTGACAACAGCCCGCCAGGTTGGCGCAGGATTTTACCGTCAAGTTCAAGATCCAGAAGGATTGGCGCCACCTCGGTGGCGGGGCGAGCAAGATCGCGGATCAACTGATCCTCGGCCAAGGGCGAGGGGCCAAGTTGTGACAGGATGCGGCTGTGCAGTTTGGCGGTGTCACGCAGGCTGGGTTTACGCGGCGCGGCGGGCTGGGGCGGCGCGAGCGGAAGTTCAGGTGTTTCGGGGTCTGCCAGCGGTGCCAGTGCATCCAGCACGTCTTGGGCACAGCGCACAAGGGTTGCACCATCACGCAGCAGCATGTTGCAGCCCGCCGCACGGGCATCAAACGGGTGGCCAGGAACGGCCAGAACATCGCGGCCCTGATCAAGGGCGTTGCGCGCGGTGATCAGGCTGCCGGATTTCGCTGCAGCCTCGACCACGACTACCGCGTGACCAAGGCCGGAGATGATACGGTTGCGGGCGGGAAAGTGGCGCGCTTGTGGTTGCGTGCCCATTGGTTGATCCGACAGGCGTAGGCCTTTCAATGCGATTTGATCGGCCAGATCACTGTTTTCGGCGGGGTAGACCACATCAACGCCACCGGCCTGAACGGCCACGGTGCCGCCGTCCAATGCGGCAAAATGCGCCGCAGCATCAACGCCGCGTGCAAGGCCCGAGACAATGACATGCCCCGCTGCCGCCAGATCGGCCGCAAGGTGTTTGGTCATGCGCGTGCCAAGTGACGACGCATTGCGCGCACCGACCATCGCAATCAGCGGGCGGCGCAACAGGGCGGTATTGCCGATACACCACAAGATCGGCGGCGGGCTATCAATTTCGGCCAGATGGGCGGGGTAGTCGGGGTCGCCGATACACAGCATGCGCGCACGGGCGCGGCGCGCTGATTTCATTTCGGCCAGCACGACGGCTTCGGGGCATATTTCGTACCCCGACACGCCAGCGGCGCGCGCCACATCGGGCAAGGCCGCAAGGGCGGTTTGTGCACTGCCGTGTTCAGCCAAGAGCCGGTAAAACGTGACGATCCCAACACGACGCGAGCGCAACAGACGAAGCCAGTTCAGCCGATCATCTTCCGTGGTGGGTGGGAGTGGGGGGTGAGTGGAAGAAAGTCGTTCTTCGGTCATTCCCTGTCCTCCGCCTGTTGCAGAATCAGGTTTAGACGGTCTGGGTTAACGAGAGGTGAAGACCCGCATTCAGTTTCTTAGTGGGGTGTTTTCGGCAATCACGGCAGCAGGTGCCAGCCAACGCAGGAATATCCAGTACAGCAGCCCGAACCCTGCGCCAAAGGCAGCCATGAACATGACACTTCCCAGCACAGCGCCAGTCAGCGCCCCGGCAAGCGTTCCACCTCCAGCAGCCACGCCCCATCCCGCCATGCCTCTCGACATTGCCAAAATCGAGAGCGGCACGCCAAGCAACAGGCCCGCCCACGAAAACATCGGCGAAAAGCCGACAAAAACACCGACAATATAAAGCTGCGACAGCAGGATATTATTGTTCAACTCGTCAACGAAAGGACTGGTGACAACCGCGATGAGGAACCCGATCACAGGCACGACGATCAGCATCAATGTCAAAAGTCCGGCGTAGATAAGGGCCGTCAAATGTCGATGCCCACCAACCGTTGTGTGGATCGCGGGCCAGCGGCTCAACCCGCAGCACCACCCACTGTCAGCCCGCCGATCATCAGGCTTGGCTGGCCGACGCCCACGGGCACCCATTGGCCTGCTTTGCCGCAATTGCCGATGCCGGGGTCCAGCGCCATATCGTTGCCGATGCCGCGGATTTGTTTCATCGCGGTGGCGCCGTCGCCAATCAGCGTGGCACCTTTGACGGGCGCACCGACGACTCCGTTCTTGACGCGGTAGGCCTCGGTGCAGCTAAAGACGAACTTGCCGTTGGTGATATCGACCTGCCCGCCACCAAAGCCGACGGCGTAGATTCCATCCTTGAGGTCCGCCACGAGGCTGGCGGGATCCGTATCGCCGCCCAGCATATAGGTGTTAGTCATGCGCGGCATCGGGATATGCGCAAAGCTTTCGCGCCGCCCGTTTCCGGTCGGGGCGACACCCATCAGGCGGGCGTTCTGACGATCTTGCATAAAGCCGACCAGCTTGCCGTCTTCGATCAGCACGTTCTTGGCGCTGGGCGTGCCTTCGTCATCGACGGTGATGCTGCCGCGCCGATCAGGGATCGTGCCATCATCAAGGACAGTCACGCCCTTGGCGGCGACCTGTTGCCCCATCAGCCCCGCGAAAGCTGATGAACCTTTGCGATTGAAATCGCCCTCAAGCCCGTGGCCCACGGCCTCGTGCAGTAGAATACCGGGCCAGCCGTTGCCAAGGACCACGTCCATCACGCCTGCTGGGGCGGGTTCTGCGTCAAGGTTAACCAGTGCAATGCGCAATGCCTCGCGTGCGACAGGTTCCCAAGCATCCCGCGCGATCAACCCGATCAGGCCTGCACGACCACCGCCACCCATCCCGCCGGACTCGCGTCGACCATCCTGTTCGACAATGACGCTAATATTGACGCGCGACATTGGCCGGATATCCGTGACCAACGTGCCCTCGGGGCGTAGAATTACAACCTCCTGGTGGGACGCGGCAATCGTTGCGCTGACCTGCACGACGCGCGGATCAAGATCGCGGGCAAAGGCGTCAATCTCGCGCAGGATGTCGATTTTGGCGGGAAAAGTAGATTCGGTCAGCGGGTCGGCATCGGTATATAGCTTTTGATTGGTGCGGGCAGGGCCCTCGGCCAACGTTCCTCCGCCTTGTCCAACGGCTAAACGGGCCGTCGCGACGGCGCGGCGCAGGGCGTGTTCGTCCAATGTGGTCGAATGGGCATACCCAGCCGTTTCACCACGTACGGCGCGCAATCCGAACCCTTCAGAGGCATTATAGCTCGCGGTTTTGATGCGACCGTCGTCAAACGACAGCACCTCAGAGCGGCGGCGCTCTAGGAATAGCTCGCCATCATCCGCCCCCGCAACAGCCTCGCGGAGCAACAAAAGGGCAGTATCCTGATCCAGATTCGTGTCAAAAGGGCGAAATGGGTTACCATTCATATGGCTGTTTCCTTATCTGAGCTTTGATCCAAGTCAAAAAGCGTCCGTTTGCCGCAACTCTCGTTCTTGAGTTACTGTCCACGATATGGGATGACCCGTTATGGATACAACGGGATTCCGTTTTGATGTCGGCAATCAGGCTGATAAACGGACAACTCACGACAGGTGCCGCTGGGCACCATCAAAGCAGGGTATGATATGCGAATGACCAATTTCGTCGGCAAGCTTTGCACCACAACAGGTGCTGCACTTCTGGCCGGGGCCGTTTCGGCCCAGACGGCGATCGAAGATCTTGAAATCGTCGGTGCGCCGGTTAACGGTGAAATGGGCTTTCAGCCCCCCGCAACTGAATTGGCCCGCGATTTGCAGTGGCTCGACGGGATGCTGCTGGTGATCTGCACGATCATCACACTTTTTGTCACTGGCCTGCTGGCCTATGTGGCCGTGCGCTATAATCGCCGCGCAAATCCTAAGCCTGCGACATTCACACATAACTCGCCGCTTGAGATCGCATGGACCATCGTGCCGGTTGTCATTCTGGTCGTGATTGGTGCTTTTTCGCTGCCCGTGTTGTTCAAGCAGCAAGAAATCCCCGAGGCCGATATCACCATCAAGGTGACTGGCTATCAGTGGTACTGGAGCTACGAGTACCTGGACGAAGGCGTGTTCTTTGAAAGCTATATGATCGGTTATGGCGAAGGGAACATGAACGAAGGTATTTCCGCGCAATTGGCCGAGGCTGGTTATTCGGATGACGAATTCCGCCTTGCGACAGATACAGCCGTCGTCGTGCCAATCGGTGCAACGGTCGTGATGCAGGTGACTGGTGCGGATGTGATCCACTCGTGGACGATCCCGGCGTTTGGCGTAAAGCAAGACGCGGTTCCGGGCCGTCTGGCGCAACTATGGTTCGCGGCTGAACGCGAAGGTATCTACTTTGGCCAGTGTTCCGAGCTTTGTGGCAAGGACCATTCCTATATGCCGATCACCGTCAAAGTCGTGAGCCAAGAGGTTTATGATGCGTGGCTGGCCGGTGCGCAGGAAGAATTTCCGGCCTAATGTGACGGGTGGGTTTAATCCCGCCCTATCGCACTCCCCCGTAGGATGGGTTTTCAGCCCACCACCTTTTGAGGACCAACATGACAGACGCAAGCCTGCCAGAAACCAAGCAATATGAAGCGCAGATGGGCGATTATTTTGCCCTGCTAAAACCGCGCGTCATGTCGCTTGTGGTGTTTACCGCCCTTGTGGGTCTGTTGGTCGCGCCAGTTGCTGTGCATCCGTTCATCGGCTTTGTTGCGGTGCTTTGCATTGCGGTCGGTGCCGGTGCGTCGGGCGCGCTGAATATGTGGTGGGACGCCGATATCGACGTCCTGATGAAGCGGACCGCCAACCGCCCGATCCCTGCGGGCCGTGTCCAACCGGGCGAGGCGCTGGCGATTGGGCTGACATTGTCCGGTTTTGCGGTGGTCCTGCTAGCGCTTGCGGCCAATTTCCTTGCGGCTGGCCTGCTGGCCTTCACG